>VBLA01000506.1:0-2063 GCA_005879245.1 Deltaproteobacteria bacterium | reverse complement strand
GCTCCGCCGCGTCGCGGTGTCACGGCGCCCGGCGGCGGAATCGTCACGGGGTCGCCCGGAGTGCACGGCGGCGGATTGCTGCCCGCGAGCGCCGGCGGGGGCAGCGTCGGCGGCTCGAGGAACGCCGGCGGACGGCGGAAGTCGAGGCAGTCGAGCAGGTCGTCGGCATTCGCGTCGCGGTAGGTGAGCGCGCCGATGTTCCACTTCGTCTCGATGAACTTGAGGATGGCGGTGTGGTCGCGAATCGTGTGCGACACGTGGTTCGGTCGCGCGTAGGGAGACACGACCACGGCGGGCACGCGGAAGCCGTAGCGGTCGTACCGGCCGGGCTGGTCGGGGGGAACGGTGATGTCGGGCGGGATGTCGTCGGGCAGGAGCGCGCGGGGCGGGCGGACGTGATCGTAGTAGCCGCCGTACTGGTCGGTAGAGCCACACGAGGAGCGTCTTCGGCCACCCGGGACCAGACACAACCGAATTGATCACACGGGAGGCGAAGCGCTCGCCGACGCGAACGTCGTCGGAGTTCTCTTCCGACTCACCCCCGTTGAAGGCCGGATCCACCGGGGACACGGCCGGGAGCGTCCCCGCCGCGGCATCGGTGAAGAACTGGGAGATGGGCACGAGCTTGTCTCCGTTCTCCGAGGCGAAGTTGAAGAGGATCGCCAGCGACGGGAGGTCCGAATAGTAGCTGCGCCAGGAGATGCCGTAGGTGCTCAGCCGATCGAAGATGTTGCCTTTGGGAGGCGGCGGGGCGGTCAGTGCCGTGCCCGTCGTGCTGACGATCCCGCCGCCGTGCCGGCCTTGAGGAAGCGGCGGTTCGGATACGTCTGCGCCAGGACCGAGCCGAACCATCGGTCGGCGAGCGGAAAGGTCTTCCCGAGGGTGCGCCCCCGCGCGGTCGAGCACGTGATCCGCGCCGAGAACGGGCTGCCCAACGGCTCGGCCAAGAACGCCGTCGACGGCTACCGCTGGCTCGTCGGAGGCCGTCGTAGTCCACCCAGACGATCTCCTTGAGCTGGACCGGGATCAACCGGGTAGCACCGCCAATCGGCGACGGTCAAGGGTCGCGATGCCGATTGCTCACGCTTGACCACGGCGATGTCCGCGGCATAGCGTGACACGGATGCGCATCGGCATCCTGGGCGCGACGGGACCCGCGGGCCGCGGCCTCGCGGCGCGGCTCGCGAGCGTCGGTCACCAGGTTCTCTTCGGCTCGCGTGCGGTCGAGAGGGCGAAGGGCGCGGTCGACGCGCTGGTCGCGAAGTGGGGGACCCGCGTCACCGGTCTCGCGCCGTGCGACAACGCGGGGGCGTGCGACGCCGACGTGGTCGTGCTCGCGGTCCAGGCCGGCTCGGCGATCCCGACCATCCAGGAGCACGCCGAGCGTCTCGCGGGCAAGATCGTGGTTTCCATGGCGAACAACCTCGTGCGGAGCGGCAGCGAGTTCAACGCGGTCCTCCCGCCACACGGCTCGGTGGCCGCCGAGATTCAGGCGCTCCTGTGGCACTCGCGCGTCTGCACCGCGTTCCATCTGGTCCCCGCGTCGGAGTTCGCCGACCTCGACCACGCGATGGAGAGTGACGTGGTGGTGCTCGGCGATGACGACGGGGCTCGGCACACGCTCATGGAGCTCACGGCGAGCATCCCCCACCTCCGGGCGCTCGACGGAGGTTCGTTGCGCAACGCGGTCGCCCTGGAGACCTTCGCCGCGGTGTTGCTGACCATCAACCTGCGGCACAAGTGCCGCACGAGCCTCCGTCTGGTCGGCATCTGAGCCGCCTCATTCAGCTCGTGAGCCGGTGCCGGATACCGCGGCGCGCCCAGGCGAGGAGCACCGCCGACACGCCGAGCGAATAGGCGAGGTCCCAGAGCAGGACGCGGTCGGCCGTACCGCGAAAAGCGGCCCGCGCGAGGCGCACCGGGTGCAGCAAGGGCAACGCCTCGGCGACCCACAGCCAGCTCGGCGAGAGGCGCTCCTTCAGCGGGAAGAACACGTCGGCGAAGAGGAAGAGCGGGGTGAGGAAGAGCGTGAAGTAGAAGCTGAAGAGGTCGATCGTCGGGAT
>VBLA01000505.1 GCA_005879245.1 Deltaproteobacteria bacterium | reverse complement strand
CGCGCTCACGCCAGCCAGAGCTCGCGTCGCGCACACCATGCGCACACGTATAGCAACCTTCGCCGCTCTCCTCCCGCTCTTCGCCGTGACGCCGGCCACTGCCGCCGACGAGGGAGCACGACTCCTCCGCTGCCAGCAGCGCATCGCCAGCGCGGCGGGACACTTCCTCGCCCAGCGCCGCCAGGCCCTCACGGCCTGTGTCGAGAGGGCGCTCCGCTGCCCGGCCGCTCTCACCAGCACGGCGACGGCGGCCGACGACGCCTGCCTCGCCACCGTCGCCGACCGGTGCCGAGCACGGCTGGCCGCCGTGCACCGCGCACAGCTGCGGCTCGACATGGCCGGGCCGCGCTGTACGCACAGCGTCTCGCTCGGGGGGTTCTTCGGTGCGGACGGCCTCTCCTTCGAGGAAGAGCGGGCCTACTGCCCGCAGATGGCGATCGGGCCCGATGTCCCCACGGACACCTCGCGTTGCCAACGCTACGCGCTCGCGTGCACCGCCGATGCCGAGGTCGCACTTGCCGCCCCGCGCGCGGCGGAGCTCATGAAGCGGCTCGGGGTGGCGGTGGAGGACAGCTGTCTCGTCGGGGCACTCCGTGGCAACGGCGAGATCGACGCCGGCGAGGAGTGCGACGACGGCCCCGACAACTCGGATCTGCTCGCCGACCACTGCCGCCACGACTGCACCTTGCCGCGGTGCGGAGACGGGGTCGTCGACCCCGGCGAGGGCGAGGAGTGCGACGACGGCAACCTCGTCGATGGCGACGGCTGCGACAGCGATTGCACGGTCACGAGCGGCGCGTGCGGCAACGGTGTCATCGACCCAGGCGAAGAGTGCGATGACGGGCCGCTCAACTCCGACCTCCTTCCTGACCATTGTCGAACCGACTGTACCGCACCCGGCTGCGGGGATGGCGTGGTCGACTCGGGCGAGGACTGCGAGCCGCCCGGCACGGCCGTGTGTGACGATAGCTGCCTCCTGCGGGGGGCCGGGGCCCTGGCCACGGACACGACCGGCACGCCCGACGACGTCATGCGGTGCGAGCAGGCGCTCATGAGCGGCGGCGCCACCTTGTTCGAGCACTACCGCAAGGGGCTCGAGCGCTGTGTCGACGGCGTTGCGCACTGCCTGCTCGGGATCTCGCCGGATCGCGACCCGGACGGTGACCGTACCGATGCCTGTCTGCAGCGGGCGACCGGACCGTGCACGGCGCTCGTCGCCGCTCGCGACGCGTTCCGCGCGCGCATCGTCGCGAACGTCGTCGCTCCGTGTCAGGCGTTGCCCGCGACGGAGCTGCTCGACCCCTCGAACGGGCTCGGCTTCACGGGCATCGCTGCAACCTGCACCGGGA
>VBLA01000504.1 GCA_005879245.1 Deltaproteobacteria bacterium | reverse complement strand
GTGGTGATCGGCGCCCCGGTCGCGAGGTGCGCCGCCGCGGCGGCGCGCAGCACGAGCTCCTCGTAGGGCGTGATCTTGTGCGCGCCGGTCGCAACCTTGATGACGCCGGCCCGGATGCCGGTCGAGCCGACGCCCTCGGTCAGCTCGTGGACGAAGAGGTCGGCCATCTCCTTCACCGCGTCGCCGAACTGGGCGCGGAATTTGAAGTACGCCGGCGCACCGTAGTCCTCCTTGTAGAGACCGGTGGCGCAGACGATCCGCACGCCGCTCTCCTGGGCGACCGCCGCCATGAGTTCGACGTCGCGACCCAGGTCGATCGGGCAAGGGTCGAGGAGCGTGCGCACGCCGAGCTCGCGCAGCTCGAGCATGCGGTCGACGCAGATCTTGGTGCGCTCGCGGTGCACCGCCCGGTCCTCGCTGGCGTACGCCTCCCAGCCCGGCCAGCCGATGAGCAGGTGCTCGTGCATCAGCGTTGGCCCGAGCGCGTCCGGCGCGCAGCGACCGCCTACGGTCTCAACGGCTCGCATGAGGCGCAGAAGAGCCCGGACGAGCCGGCGATGTCAACAGCGGTCTGGCTCTAGGCAACCGCGGCGGCGCGGATCATGGGAGCGAGTTCACCGCGCGCGTGCAGCTCTCGCACGATGTCGCAGCCCCCGATGAACTTGCCGCCCACGTAGACCTGCGGGATGGTCGGCCAGTTCGAGTACTGCTTGATCGCTTCGCGCTTCTCGGGCTCGGCGAGGATGTCGACTGCCTTGAAGGGCACGCCGATCTCGTTCAGCACCCGCACCGTGGCGGCGGAGAACCCGCACATCGGGAAGCTCGGTGTCCCCTTCATGTAGACGAGGACGTGGTTGTCCCGGACCTCGCGCTCGATCTCCTCGATCACATCGGCCATCGTCATTCTCCTCACGGCGCTTCGGTACGGAGCGAGAGCGCGTGAATCTGCGGCATGAGCTTCCCCAGGGCGCGGTAGACCACCTGATGCTGCTCGACCAGCGTCTTGCCGGCGAAGGCGGCCGCGCTGACGCGGACCTCGAAATGATCGCCCGCGCCCGTCGTGTCCTCGACCGCGATCTCCGCACCGGGCAGGGCCGTCTCGAGGTACCGGCGGATCTCGTCCGGAGTCGTCATCGCCTCGTCTCACCGCCTATACCGCGGCACGAGCAGAGGCAAGCAGGATGCCGATGCTCAGTGCACCGGTGCCCCGTGGGCGTCGCCGTTCAGATCCTTCAGGTTGAGGAACGGCAGCGCACCCCCGCCCGTGAACTGGGGCAAGGTGCCGTTCCAGCGCTCGATCGCCTTGTTCTGGATGAGGAGCGGCGAGAGCGTCTGCTGGAGCAGGCTGTTCGCCTCGGCCTGTGCCTTGGCCTTCACGAGGGTCGACTGTGCCTCCCCCTCGGCTTCCGCGACCTTCGCCTTGGCAAGCGTCTGCTGCCGCTGCAGCTCGTAGTCGGCCTGTTGGGCCTGCTGCTGGGCGGCCATCTTCTGCTGCATCTGCTTCTCGATCGCGTCGGGCAGGTGGCTCGCGCCGAGGTTCACCTTGTCGACGACGAAGCCCATCTTGTTCATCTCGCGCTGCAGATCGCCCTGGATGTTCTCCTGGAGCATGCCGCGCTGATTCGAGATGAGGTCGGTGAGCGACATCTGCCCGGCGGCGTTCTGCGAGACGGTGATGATCGTCCGGCGGATGAATGTCGCCTCGATGTCCGAGATGTCGGCGCCACGGAAGGAGCGGAAGACGTCCGCCGCCTTGTCCTGGCTGGTATTGTAGGTCACGGAGATGTCCTGGCGGATGTGCTGGCCTTCCTTGGTGGGGAGGTCGATCGAGTCGTCCCCTCGCTCCGAGCCCTCCCCACCGCGGCGCACCATGGTGTAGGTGCGGAGCGCGATCGGGTAGGACTGCACCTGCGTGATCCAGGGGATCCGCCAGGCGACCCCCTGCCCCACCGTCTTCAAGGCCCCCGACCAGCGATTGAACACCACGCCGACGTTCCCCGGCTGGATGATCGTGAACGACGCCCACACCGCCGCCACCACGAACAGGACGAGGGCGAGCATGGCCCCGCTCGCGAGCGCGGCGGGTGTCGGCGCCCGATAGTCATCCGTCATGGCGATCCTCGCGCGAGAACGTACCGTCGCGGCGCCGCTCGAGCACGACGACTTGGCCTCGCCCGGACCGTCGCGGCGCCAATCGACGCCTGATCCAGACCTCGAGACGCCGGCGGAGCGGGCTGAGCGCCCAGTACAGCAGCGCCACCAGCACCGCCAGCACGAGCACCTCGCCCGCCCCGATCATCCCCCGCTTTATACCCCCGCCACGAGGCAGGACAACGGTAGCTCACCGGGCAAGACTACTGCTCCGGGAGCTTCTGATTGCCGGGGAGCCGGGGGGATCGGAAGCGCGCAGCCCGCGAAGCGGGCGAGCGCTGGACGGCCCCCCGGATTCTAACTGCAGCTCATGTTCGGGCTGGTGTCACTCGTCCAGGTGCAGGTCCGGCTCGCGCGCGGGTGCGTCGTCTGGATGGAGAACCAGGCGCCCGAGGCGGTCGCGTGACACGTCACGTCCGGGGAGACGTTCACGCCCGGCATGCTGGCGCAGTCGCCTTCGAAGTAGGCCGAGTTGTCGTCGAAGTACGCCTCCTCGGCGGTCGCGGCGTTGCGCGCGTCCTGCATCACCCGGGCGTCGAAGGCCTTGCCTTGGCGGCCCGCAAACTC
>VBLA01000503.1 GCA_005879245.1 Deltaproteobacteria bacterium | reverse complement strand
AGCGCGCTCACGGCCTGGTCCAGCGCGGACCGCCTGTCGTCGAGGAGCTGGGCCGTGCTGGCGCCGGTCTTCACGAGCCCCTGCTCGCGTTCGAAGGTCTTCCGGGCGAGCGTCGCTGCCGATTCGGCCTGCTTCAGGTCGGCGCGACGCGCGTTCAGGTCCCGCGCCCACGTGCTCTCGACCAGGCGGATCCGCTCCTCCTGGGTGGCGATGTCGGCGTCGAGCACCGCCAGCTCGTGCTGCTTGGAGGCGATCCGGCTCTGGATGTCGGCGTCGTCGAGACGCGCCACGACCTCGTTGGCGGGCACCGCCGCCCCCTCGCCGAACGAGACTTCGAGGACACGGCCGGTGACCTCGCTCCGGAGGATGCGCTCCTCGCCCTCGACGAAGCCGGTGTAGTGGGGAGGGCGCCGGTCGCGCGCGAAGTACCAGGCCAGGCCCGCGACGGCGACCACGACGAGGAGGACTGGGAGAAGGAGCTTCCGAGGCATTGCCTTCACCTTTCGGCGGTGAGAGCGTCGAGCGGCAGGCCCATCAGACGCTGCAGCTCGGCCCGACGGGTGTGAGCCTGGTAGAGGGCGCTCGCCAGCGTCGCCCGCTCGGACGCGAGGATCGCCTCGGCGATGAGCACGTCGTCGCTGGTGGCCCGGCCGGCGTCGAACTGCTGGCGGCGGATGCGGAGGTTCTCGTCCGCCTGTCCGACGGCGACCTCGGCGGCGGCGAGCGCGGCGAGCCGCTCCTCGGCGGCCCGCTGCGTCGTCCGGACGAGGGCCTCGAGCTCGCGCAGCGCCCGCTCGACCTCGATCCGGTTCCGCTCCGCCGTCGCCCGTGCCTCCGCGATCTCCGCCTCGCGCCGTCCGTCCGTGCCGAGGTCCCAGGTGAACCCCACGAAGCCCGACCCGAACCGTTGCGGCTGGACGATCCCGGAGGTCGTGTAGTCGACCGTTCCGCCCCCCGAGACGCGGGGGAAGCGGCTCCGGACGAGCGCCGTCGCCGTGTCCTCGAGGCGCTGCTGCTCCTCGAACAGCGCGGCGAGCGCCGGATTGGTCGTGTAGGCCTGGCGGAGGGCGGCGTCGACCGCCGGGACCTCCGGCGGCGTCGCCACGTCGACCACCTCGGTCGGGGCGTCGACCGCGAGGCCGATAGCCTGGTTGAGCGCCCAGCGGGCCTGGTCGATCGCGAGCTCGCGCTGGAGGAGCTGCTGCTCGGCGTTCCGGACGGCCACCTGTACCACCAGGAGCTCGTTCTTGGTGAGGCGGCCGTTCTCGAAGCGGCTCTCGGCGCTGGCGAGCTGCTGGCGCTCGGAGGCGAGCGTCTGGCGGGTCACGTCGCGCAGGCGCTCCGCCTCGAGGAGGTCGAAGTAGCCGCGGATCACGACCAGCTGCTGCTCGAGGGTGGTCGCCCAGAGGCGGGCCCGCTCGCCCCGATAGCCGGCCTGGGCGGCGCGGAGGACGTGCACGATCTCGCCAGTCAGGTCGAGCGGCACCGTGACCGTGCCGTTGAAGACGGCGGCCTCCTCCTCGCGGATCGTGACCAGGGGCGGCT
>VBLA01000502.1 GCA_005879245.1 Deltaproteobacteria bacterium | reverse complement strand
AGTGGCCCGGGGTGCGCGTTCAAGCCGTTCGAGACCATGCCGGTGGTCATCGAATCCGACTACACCTACAATGGCGATGGTACGTTGTGCGAACGGGCCCAGCTCGTCGGCGGACCGCTAGCCGGGACTGAGTTCCCCCTCCACACCTACGTCGATACGGATGGCAGGTGGGTGTTCCCCACGGTCCAGGACATCGCATACCCCTGTCCCAACGCGGCTTCCAACCTCACCGGGCTGACCGTGCAAGGACCTGGCTTCAAGATCGGGAAGTTCGGCGACGATCCGGCGGGGTCGGGCGTCCTGCCCTGTACGAATCCCTGAGGCGCCTCGACTCGGGGGCGGGATACCACGGCGCGGCCGCGGTGGTCGGGCACCGCCGGTCGCCCGCGATTCAGCGGCTTCTCGATCGAGCACACGCGGCAGGACTGGTTGCTCCGGTTTCCACGGTCGCGATGAATGCACGGTGCCGCGGTCCCTACGCCTCGGACGAGTCCGCCGACGCGAACTCCGCGATGTAGCGCATCCCGCGCTCGAGGATGGGGGCGATCTCCGCGTCCGTCTCCCCGCCCTTTCTTCGGCTTGTAGGCGAGGACGGGCGCCTTCACGAACTTCCTGACCATGCTCTCGAGCGAGAAGTCCGCGCCCTCCGAGGGTCGCCATCCTACCCGTTGTAGGATCGTGTTCCGGCTCTTCTTTCTCGATCTGTGCGCTGACGCGTTCGGCCTCGCATGCGGCAAGGTGGGCGCTTCGCATTCCGACCAAGCACCTACGGCAGTGCGACGCGTCAAGGGAAATCGTCAAAGCTTGCTAGCGCCATAGATTTCGCAACCGCGCTTCGCACGGGCTCCGGCAGACGCCCCAGCATCTGCGAGGGGGCCCGCGCCCAACAAGTGTCCGGGGCCACCGCCATGCGGGACCGCCCCGAGGTCACACTGGCTGGCCGCGTCGGTGCTTACAGTGCGAGCGCGACCCCTCCACGGCGACGAACGTTCAACGGCGACGGGCACACACCCCTCGGCGACCCGCATGCCGCGCACCTCGCAGAGCCCGAGCGTCTGCCAAAGCTTCCGCTCAGGATTTTGCCAGCGATACATCCTCAGATACTTCGCTAGCAAACTGCAGAGATTTCTCTTGACGGAATGCTGCTCTGCATCGTAAGGACTCCCGCAGGGCAGAACGCACAGGCCCTGCGAAGGACGGCAAGAGACAGGTGACAGAGTATCTCGACCGATCACGAGGGCTTGGGGTGATGGCCCTTCAGCGCCCTGCTGTGCTGGCGGCGTTGGTCACGCCGGCGAGCGCTGCGTTCCTGCTGCGGACTGCGTTCCCGTGCCTTGCCGGGGAGGCCCCGAGCGTCCCCGCACCCTGGGAGATAGGATGACGCACAAGAGAGCGCGAACTCTGGCCGGTATCGCGATCCTGGCCGGGGCGGACCGTGACGATCGGCACGGCGGGGACCGCGCAGCTGCACGAGGACGAGACGGTGGTCATGAACACGGCCGGGAGCGGCATCCCCACCCTGCGCAACGGCTCCGGGCGGGTGGTGGCGACGTCGCCGAACGTCTTCTGCACGGCGATGGTCGCCGACAAGCTGCACACGATTTGCGATCCGGCGGCCCCCTGCAGCCTCCCGCCGCCGACGGTGGTGACCATTCCGCTCGTTCGCATCCCCTGAGGCTGAGGACCGGGAGGCGGGTCTGATGACGCTCAGCCGCGCGTTCTGCCTAGCCGTGATCGCCTGCCTCGTGGCTGGCGCGGCGGTGCCCGTCCACGCCGGCGTGGCCGACACGCCCCTGCCGACCTTCGCGGACGGCAAGCCCGGCCAGCTCGCGGTGATGCTCCCGGCGGTGGTGAAGGACAACAACCTGCGGACCTACGTCGTGTGCACCAACCTCGGGGCGACCCCCGTCGACGTG
>VBLA01000493.1 GCA_005879245.1 Deltaproteobacteria bacterium | reverse complement strand
TTGCTACCTCTTCAATGGGCTCCTCTTCGCCGCGATCGGTATCGGCGTGTGGGCGCTCAGCCCGGGGCGCGCCACCACCTGGGCTCTCCTGGGCGTCGGCCTCTGCTGCAGCACGTACGCCCTCACCGGCATGGATCTGTACGCGCCGCACTGGTTCTTCCGGGTGCACGCGCTCGCTGAGTGTTTCCTGCCCGCGGTGTTCATTCATCTCGCGCTGTTCTTCCCCGTCCGCCGCACCAGCGTCAGGCGGGCGGCGGCGGTGAGTTATCTCCCCGCCGCCGCCCTCGCGCTGGTGTACGAGCACCGACTCGGGTCGCCAGCGCTCTATCCCGGCGTGCATGCCTTCGCCACGCTCTGCCTGGCCGGCGCGGGGCTCTTCGTGCTCGCGGCGGTCGTGGCCGGCTACGTGCGCGCGCGCTCGGAGCTGGTGCGGCATCGCGTGCGCTTCGCGGTCCTCGGGCTCCTCGTCGCGTTCGTCTATCCCCTCCTCATCCTCACGGCGTCCGTCATCGAGGGCGGCCGGGTGCCGGCGAACGTGATGGGCTTCACGGCCTTTCTCTTCCCGCTCTCGATCGCCTACGCCGTCCACAAGCGCGACCTCTTCGAGATCGACGCCCTCGTCCAGCGGGGCGTCTACTACGCGACCCTGAGCGGCATCGTGACGGCTGTCTACCTCGGGTTGGCGGCGGTCGCGACGCACGTGCTGCATCTCTCGCCCCTCGGCCATTCGAGCGCCTTCTCGCTGGCCTTCACCCTCGGGGTGCTCCTCGTCCTGCCCTACGTGCGCGAGCGGGTGCAGCGGCTGGTCGACATCATCTTCGGACGCCAGTCCTACGACGTGCAGGAAGTCCTCGCCGCGGCCAGCACCGCGCTCGGCACGACGCTCAACCTCGACGAGATCCTGCGCCTCACGCTGCGCTTCCCGGGCGACGTGCTGGGGCTCGAGCACGTGACGATGTTCATCCGCACGGGGAACGGCTTCGAGGAGGCCGCCCGATCGCCCGAGCGCGCCCCCGGCGGTCACCTGCCGCGCCTCGTCGCCGACCGGTCGCTCACCCGGCGCCTGGCGGACCTTCCGCGCGTGCTTGTGCGCGACTCGCTCGCGCTGCAGAACGCGAATGAGGGCGGCGCCGCGCTGGCCGCTTTCGATGCCCTCGGTGCCGAGCTGATCGTGCCGTTCGGCTGTCAGGGCGCGCTCACGGGCTTCCTCGTCTGCGGGCGAAAGCGGGCGGGGACGTTCTTCACCGCGGGCGACGTCTCGTTCCTCCGCACCTTCGCCAACCAGGCCGCCCTCTCGCTACAGAACGCCCGCACCTACCACGACCTCGAGGTGCTGAACGCGGACCTCGAGCGGCGGGTCGACGAGCGGACGCAGCAGCTGGCCACGTCGAACGGCCAGCTCGGGGCCTCGCTCGAGCAGCTGAGCTCCGCCTACCGGACGCTGCAGGCGAGCCAGGAACAGCTGGTTGCGGCGCAGAAGATGGCGGCCTTCGGGCGTCTGGCCGCCGGCATCGCCCACGAGATGAACACCCCGCTCGGTGCGGCGCTGAACGGCCTCAAGATCGCGCGCGAGCTCGTCGACGAGTGCGAGGCGGCCACCAACGACCTCGCCCTGCCCGCCGAGGACCAGGCGACCTTCACGGAGCTCCGGACGCTGGTCGGCAGCGTCGAGGACTGGACCCGCAAGGCGGTGGACTACATCCGCAGCGTCAAGTCGCACGGACGCACGGCGGGCGCCGCCGCACCCTTCGACGTCGGCCGGCTCCTCGAGCGCGATCTCCAGCCCCTGCTCATGCACCGGCTCCGGCTGGCCGGGGGCACGCTCGAGCTTCGCCTCCCACCGGCGCTCCCGCAGCTCTACGGCGACAGCGCCCGGCTCGGCCAGGTCCTCGCCAACCTCATCAACAACGCG
>VBLA01000492.1 GCA_005879245.1 Deltaproteobacteria bacterium | reverse complement strand
GCGAGGCGCTGCTGGCGGCCCTGACCGCTTGGCAGCGTGACGGTGTGCCGCAGAAACCGCAGGCGTGGTTGCTCAAGACCGCGCGTCACCGTCTGATCGATCGGATCCGGCACGAGCAAGTGCGCGCGGCGAGCGCTTTCACGCTCGAGCTCATCGCCGACGAGGCCGACGAGGCGACATCCGCCGAGCAGTTTCCCGACGAGCGCCTCAAGCTGCTCTTCGTTTGCGCGCATCCGGCGATCGACCCGGACGTGCACACCCCGCTCATGCTGCAAACCGTGCTCGGCCTGGACGCGGCAGCCATCGCGCGCGCCTTTCTCGTTTCACCCGCGGCCATGGGGCAACGGCTGGTGCGAGCCAAGGCGAAGATCCGCGACGCCGGCATCGCCTTCGAAGTGCCGGAAGACCGTGAGTTGCCACAGCGGCTCGAGGCCGTCCTCGAAGCGATCTACGCCGCCTACGGCAGCGGCTGGGAGGGCGCCGCCGGCGCCGATCCGCGGGGACGGGGCCTCGCCGACGAAGCGATCTGGCTCGCGCGCGTGCTGGCGCAGCGGTTGCCGGCGGAGCCCGAGGTGCGGGGCCTGCTCGCCCTGATGCTCCACTGCGAGGCGCGGCGCCCTGCGCGACGATCGCCGGAAGGCCGATACATCCCGCTTTCCGAGCAGGACACCCGGCAATGGTCGGCGCCGATGATCGCAGAGGCGGAGCGCGCGCTGGCCGCGGCCGCGACGCACGCACGCCCCGGCCGGTTCCAGCTCGAAGCGGCGATTCAATCGGTGCACGCCGAGCGCGCCCACGGAGCCCGCACCGACTGGCGCGCGATCGCGCTGTTCTACGACCGGCTCGTCGACCTGGCGCCGACGCTCGGGGCCCGGATCGGGCGCGCGGCGGCGATCGCCGAGGTGGACGGGCCCGACGCGGGCCTTGCTCTGCTCGACGAGATCGAGCTCGCAGCCGTGAGTGCCTATCAGCCCTACTGGGCGGCTCGCGCCCACCTCTTGCAGCGGCTGGGACGGAAGCCCGAAGCGGTCGATGCGTTCGATCGGGCGATCGGATTGGCGGAGGACGAGGCGGTGCGGCGGTTCTTGCTCGAACGACGAGGGTGATTCGCGGATCCTCGGGGAATCGCGCGGGCGCCGTCGGGTCGTTGTCGAAACGGGCGCCGCCCGCTCGTCATACCTCTAGAAGCGACGCTGCGGCGGTGTCGGCAACCCGAACCGAAGGAGGTCTCGCCGTGACCAACAGCAACGTGGAGCATCCCGGGGGTCGCGTCGCGAGAGGCGTGGCTGGCCGCTCGCAAGCGACACGTGCAGAACGAGGCGGACCGGGCGACGACGGGGGAAGGTCGGCGCCCGGGCGAGCGTTCGGCAAGCGCTGTTTCATCCTGCCCCCGCCGGAGGAGAGTCGATCCGGATGTCGATTTCCGCCTTCGCTCGATCGTCTAAGATGTGGATCCGGCGGAAAGCGGATCCCCGAAAGGAGGATCGCCGATGTGCCCGATTTGCATTGGAGCCGTCTCGATGTGGGTCGCGGGCGCGACCTCGACCGGCGGCCTCGGCGTGCTCCTCGTGAGGAAGCTCCGTGCAAACCCCAAGTGGGGGCGGGTCGAGCCCGCGCCCCGGATCGGAGGAGAGCGAGATGGATCGTCCGAGAATCGTGTCGCGCGACGAGTGGCTCGTCGCCCGGAAAGAGCTCCTCGAGAAGGAGAAGGAATTCACGCGGCGCCGCGATGAGCTAAGCGCGGAGCGACGCCGGCTCCCCTGGGTCCGCGTGGAGACGCGCTATGTCTTCGACGGGCCGGACGGCGAGGAGTCGCTCGCCGACCTCTTCGACGGCCGGAGCCAGCTCATCGTCTACCACTTCATGTTCGCGCCGGAGTGGGAGGAAGGCTGCCGGAGCTGCTCGTTCCTCGCGGATCACATCGACGGGACGCTCGTGCACCTCGCGCACCGCGACGTGACGCTCCTCGCGGTCTC
>VBLA01000491.1 GCA_005879245.1 Deltaproteobacteria bacterium | reverse complement strand
TCCACGATGATGGCATCGTCGGCGTGATGGATCGCGTGGACCGCGTTCCGCTGGTCGGGGAAAGCGGCGCGGGACGCGGCGTAGTAGCCGCGGACGGCCTCCTCGCCGTCGTACACCTCGCCGGTTGCGATCAGCTCGTAGCGTGGATGGGCGAAGGTGCGGAGCGTCACGTCGAACTCGTGGCGGTTCTCGGACTCCATGTGTTCTCGTACGACCGCTGCGCGTCGCTCCTGGAGCGTCGCCGTGGCTGCGCTCGTCATCGCTCTCCTTCCCGGCCGCGTCGGCCTTCCCTTGGGTGAGCCGCGCTTGCATTCGCCCGCGCGGGTGGCCAGTGCTACCGCATGGTGCCTCTCGAGGCGAGCGGTCCGAACGCCGAGCAGATCCGCTACTGGAACGAGACCGCCGGTCCCAAGTGGACCGCCTTCCAGCAAGTCCTCGACGAGCAGCTCGGCGCGCTTGGGCGCCGGGCGATGGACCGGGCCGGGGTCGCTCGGCGCGAGCGCGTGATCGACGTCGGCTGCGGCTGCGGCGACACCACCATCGAGCTCGGCAGGCGCGTCGGCCCGCAGGGTCCTGTCGTCGGCGTCGACGTGTCGACGCCCATGCTCGAGCGGGCGGCCACGCAGGCGCGCGCCGCCCAGCTCGCGAACGTCCGCTTCGAGAACGCCGATGCCCAGACGCATCGGTTCCCGCCCGGCCAGTGCGACCTCGTGTTCTCGCGCTTCGGTGTCATGTTCTTCGCCGATCCCGTGACGGCGTTCATGAACCTGTGCGTGGCCTTGCGGCCGGGCGGACGCGTCGCCTTCATCTGCTGGCAGCCACTTCGGGAGAATCCCTGGTTGTCCCTGCCCCTGCAGGTCGCGGCCCGCTACATCACGCTTCCTCCGCCGCCCGCTCCCGACGCCCCCGGGCCCTTCTCCTTCGCCGACCCGGAGCGCGTCCGGACGATCCTCGTGCGTGCGGGCTTCGTGGAGATCGCCTTCGAGGAGCTCCGCGAAATGCTCACGGTCGGCGGCGGGGCCTCGCTCGATCAGACCGTCCAGTTCCTGCTCCAGGGCGTCGGGCCCACGAGCGCCGCCCTGCGTGAGGCCGATCCCGCCGTGCGGCCGCGGGTGGCCGCAGCCGTGCGCGACGCCCTCGCCCCCTTCCACACGGCGGCCGGCGTGCGATTGGGGTCGGCGGCCTGGATCGTCACGGCGCGCCGGTGACGGACGTGGTCCGCCGGAGCTCTCGAGAGATGGACGGTCGGCACGGCATCGTCGTATACCCCGTCGACCTCTAAACCGGCCGTCCGCCCATCTCGGAGTGCTCCCATGAAGCGCCCGCACTGGTCCGCTCTACCCTTCTCGCTCGCCGAGTTCGGACTCGTTCTGGCAATCTCCGCCATCACCGCCGAGCCAGCGTCGGGCCAGACTGCGGACGTCGCCGGCACGATCCTGAACGTGCTGGCCCCGGGGCAGTTCGGCGGGCTGCCCTTCAACACCCACACGAACGACCAGATTCCCCTCTATGACGGCCTCACACCCAAGTTCGACGCCGTCACGCCCGCCGACCTCACCCTCTTCTACAAGGCCGAGAGCTTCGGCCTCGGCGGCGCCTCGCCCGAGCGCGTCGAGAATCCGCCCGGCCGTCCCGGGCTCACGATCCAGCGCGACCGGTACGACGTGCCGCACATCTCTGGCGCGGCGCGCGACGACGTCATGTTCGGCGCGGGCTGGGTCGCGGCCGAGGACCGCGGCCTCCTGATCGAGGTCCTGCGTGGGCCGGGACGGATCGCCGCGCTCGACGCGCCTGGCCTCGACGCCTTCTCGCTCGCCAGCTCACTGCGACGCTTCACGCCGAGCGTGGAGACCGAGGCCTTCCTCAACAAGCAGGAGGCGCTGCTCAAGCGAAGGGGTCGTCGGGGCGCGCGCGTGCTCGGCGACATCCACGCCTACGTGGACGGGATCAACGCCTACAACCAGAGCGTCGGAGCCACCACGGCGCCCTGGACCCAGGCAGACGTGCTCGCCACCGCCTCGCTGATCGGCGCCGTGTTCGGTCGCGGCGGCGGTGATGAGGCCGCCCGCTCGGAGATCCTCTCCGCCCTCCAGCTACGCCTCGGGAGCGGGGCGGGACGTGCGGTCTGGGACGACCTGCGCGAGCAGCAGGATCCCGAGGCCCCGGTCTCGATCGACCGTTCGTTCCCGTATGGCTCGACCGCGGCCAGCAGCTCCGGGAACGCCGTCATCGACAACGGCAGCGCTCCGGCCTTCAGGCCTGCGGCGGCAAGCGGGCACGCGAGCAACGCGCTGCTCGTGTCCGCGAGCCGTTCGGCGACGGGGCACCCG
>VBLA01000490.1 GCA_005879245.1 Deltaproteobacteria bacterium | reverse complement strand
CGGGCGAAGTGGAGGCGATGGTCTCCGCTCCGCTCAACAAGCAGGCGATGCACGCGGCGGGCCATCGCTACGAGGGGCACACGGAGATACTGGGTGAGCTGACCGGTACCAGGCCAGCGATGCTGCTCCTGCTTGGACAGCTCCGCGTGATGCTGCTGACGAACCACATGGCGCTCCGAGCGGTCTGCGACTACCTCCGCGTGGACCGCGTGCTCGCCTGTCTGCAGCTCGCCGACGCAGCCCTCCACGACCTTGGCATCGGACGCCCCCGCCTGGCGGTGGCCGGACTCAACCCGCACGCTGGCGAAGCCGGGGCGTTCGGACACGAGGAGGAGCAGGCGATCCTGCCCGCGATCGCGGCGGCCCGGGCGCAGGGGATCGATGCGGTCGGGCCGTTCCCGGCCGACACCGTCTTCCTGAAAGCGCGCGACGGCGCTTACGACCTGACGCTCGCGCTCTATCACGACCAGGGGCTCATGGCGGTTAAACTTCTCGGGTTCGGTGCGCTCGTGACCCTGCTCGTGGGACTCCCGCTCATCCGCACCTCGGTGGGGCACGGGACGGCGTTCGACATCGCCGGGAAGAACCGTGCCGACCACCGCAACCTGCTCGAGGCGATGCGCGTGGCGAGCGAGGTGGCACTGGAGCGTCGGGGTGCCCCCGCTCCGGGGATCGCCTCCGCATTCGGCCGGGCGGTCTGATGGCGGCGCGTCCGCGGCTGCTTGCGACCCCGGGAGCGCTTGCATAGAATCTTTCTCCGTGACGCAAGCCAAGCTCTACGTCGTGACCGGTGGCGCCGGCTTCATCGGCTCGAACCTCGTCGATGCGCTCGTCCGCCGCGGTGATCGGGTCCGCGTCCTGGATGACCTCTCCACCGGGCGCCGCGAGAATCTCGCCGGACAGCCGGCGGTCGAGGTGGTGGTCGGCGACCTGCGCGACCCTGCTACGCTCAGCCGAGCGCTTGCCGGGGCCACGGGAGTCTTCCACCAGGCCGCGCTTCGCTCGGTGCCGCGCTCCGTAGACGACCCGCGCAGCAGCAACGACGTGAACGTGAACGGCACGCTCGGCCTCCTGCTCGCCTGCCGCGACGCGGGTGTGCGCCGCGTCGTCTATGCCTCGTCCTCCTCGGTGTACGGGGACGATCCGAACTTGCCGCAGGTGGAGACGCAGGCGACACGCCCGATCTCGCCCTATGCGGTCTCCAAGCTCGCCGCCGAGTACTACTGCCAGGTGTTCGCGCGGCTGTACGGCGTCGAGACCGTGAGCCTCCGCTACTTCAACGTCTTCGGTCCGCGCCAGAACCCCGAGTCGAAGTACTCGGCAGTCATCCCGCGCTTCCTCCAGCTCGCGCTCGACGGCGAGCCGCTCGAGGTGCACGGCGACGGCGAGCAGTCGCGCGACTTCACCTTCATCGACAACGTCGTGCAGGCCAACCTGCTCGCCATGACGGTGCCCGGTGTAGCCGGCGAGGTGTTCAACGTGGCGTGCGGCAGCCGCCATAGCCTGCTGGCGATTGCCGGTGCGATCGGGGACTTCCTCGGTCGCGCGCCCGCGCGTCACCACGTCGAGGCCCGGGCGGGCGACGTGAGGCACACGCTGGCCGACATCGCGAAGGCGGAGCGGTTGCTCGGCTATCGCCCGCTCGTCGACTTCAAGGAAGGAATGCGGCGCACCTGCGCGTACTTCGTCGAGCGGTTCAGGAGCGGCGGGCAGGCGGTACACGGCTCGGCGTAGCCTGCGCGGCCGGCGCCGGAGCCCTCAGACCCGCGCTCCGGGTGCCACCAGCGGGAGCTCCACGCTGACCGTGGTCTCGCGATCGGGCTCGCTCCGCGCGACGACGTGCCCCCCCAGCGCCTCGGCAAACGAGCGCACGAGGTAGAGCCCGAACCCCGTCCCACGCTGGCCCCCACGACGGAACGGCTCGAAGACGTGCGGCAGCAGGTCGGGGGCGATGCCGGGGCCGGTGTCGCGGACGACGAGGCGAACGAGATCCCGCTCAGGCGCGAGGGCAATCTCGAGCTCCACGCGACCGCCGCCGCCGTGCTTGAGCGCGTTGTCGATCAGGTTCTGCACGATCTGCTTCACCTT
>VBLA01000489.1 GCA_005879245.1 Deltaproteobacteria bacterium | reverse complement strand
CGATGAGGTGTCGCGGCGTGTAGGCGCGCGGCTCTCGCGTCCGATCAGCCGTACCACCCGCCGCGAGCCGCTGTCCGCAGGAGTCGCAGAACCGCTGTCCCACCGGGTTGACGGTGGCGCAGTGTGGACAGGCGACGCCACGCGCGAGGGAGGTGCCACACTCGCCACAGAAGTGAGCGGTCTCGCGGTTCTCGTGCCGGCAGCGGGGACACCGCATGGGGAGGCTCCCGCGCCACTTGTAGTCCCCTCGCGACCCGGCGCTCAACCGGGGGAGCGCGACATTCGCTACCCCACTAGCGGGCGTGACCCTTGCGGCGCCTGCAGTAGACCGCACGCTCTCGCACGGGTCGCGTGCCCGTCGCCGACGCGCCGTCGAGCCGTTGCAACTGAACGCGGGCGGTACCCGACTGGACCATGCCGAGCGAGCGCGCCGCGGCGGTCGACACATCGATCATCCGTCCGCAGACGAAAGGCCCGCGGTCCGTCACGCGGACCACGACGGAGCGGCCGTTGGCGAGGTTGATCACCCGCAGGCGCGTGCCGAGCGGCAACGATGGGTGCGCGGCGGTCATCGCGTTTGCGTCGAACTGCTCGCCGCTCGCGGTGTGGCTGCCCTGGAAGCCGGCGCCATACCAGGAGGCGACGCCGACCTGGCCCGGCTGTCGCGCGGGTGGAGGTGGTTCGGAGAGCGCGGGCAGGCGTCCCCCAACGGCGAGACCGAGCGTGCCTAAGGCGACGAACCGACGCACGACGCTCATCCTCCCTTCGCTGCCGACCTGACGGCCCGGCCACCCGCCTTCGCGTTCGTCTTCGTGTTCGCCGCGTTGGCCTTCCACGTCCGCTTGGCCGCGTCGGGCCCCTTCGTGAAGAAGTCACGGGTCGTGCGGCCGAACGTCAGCGCTCCATCGCGGACGGCGTGCCCGCCCGTCTTCGCCGATTCCTTGACGGTGCGTTTCACCTTTTCCCCGACGGGGCCCGGGGAGTCCGCCCGGGCACGTGACCACGGCACCAGGCTCGTGGTAGCGAGGACGCACCCGACGAGAAGCGCTACGGCCGTTCTTCGTGGAACCGCAATCCGCAAGCTTCCCTGTCGAGCAAAGGCCGTGCCGGAACGTTTCGAACGAGGCCCTTGGACAGAAATCGTGCTCCGGCGAGAAAATCGGTACAAGAAGGGACAGCCGCGACGAGCGCGGCAACACGCCCAGGACCGTCGGTGATGCACCTCAAGTCTGCGCCAAACTCTTTACCTACAAGAAAGACGGATTGCAGGCATTGACCCCGGCCGCTCGCCTGGTCGCTCTCGGACTTCTCCTCGCTGCAGCGGGGTGTCAAGCGTGGCGCCGGTTTCCGCTGCCACACGATCACCCGCCGGCGGCGTACGACGAAGCGACGTTCGCTCGGAAGTCGTTCGCGTCGTTCAAGATCACGGCGCGGAACGGCACCCCGGTGGACACGGTGATCGGCAATGCCGGTACCTATCGCGTGCGCGAAGGCGACACGTTCCTCGACATCGCGCGCTACTACGACCTCGGCTACAACGAGATCGTCGACGCGAACCCCGGCGTCGACCCCTGGGTACCGCCCGTCGGCACGACGATCGTGCTGCCAACCGAGTGGATCCTCCCCTGCTGCTCGTACGAAGGTCTGGTCGTGAACATTCCCGAGATGCGGCTCTACCTCTACCGCCGGACGCCGGGTGATGCGGGCACGCTCATCGTGGACACCCTCCCCGTCGGTCTCGGGCGCGACGACCGACGCACGCCGCGCGGTCGGTTCACGGTCAGGGGGAAGACCGTGAACCCCACCTGGATCATCCCGCAATCGATCTGCGCCGAACACATCGAGGAGACGGGCGACACGCGCACGAAGATCCCGGGTGGCGACCCCGACAATCCGCTCGGCAAGTACCGCCTGGAGCTCACCCTCCCCCGCTACACGATCCACGGCACCAACATCCCGTGGGGCGTCGGCATGCAGGTGAGCCACGGTTGCGCGCGCCTCTACCCCGAGGACATCGAGCGGCTCTTCCCGCTGGTCCCGATCGGCACGCGGGGCGAGTTCACCTACCAGGCGGTCAAGGTCGGGACACGTGGGGGAGCGACGTACGCCGAGGTCCATCGCGACATCTATCGCTACGTGCCGCAGCTCCGGCGCGCAGCGCAGGCGGCGCTCAAGCGGCGAGGGCTGGGTGAACAGATCGACGAGACGGCTCTTGCGAGGGCGCTCCAGGAGGAACGAGGCATCCCGGTCCGGGTGTCACGCCGTCGCGGCATC
>VBLA01000488.1 GCA_005879245.1 Deltaproteobacteria bacterium | reverse complement strand
GAGCATGGCGCTGAAGAGCTTCCGGTGCGCGCCGCGGTAGAAGTCGTCGGGCTGGAGCAGCTCCACCACCCGGTCGAGCGCCGTGTTGTCGAGGAGCACGCCGCCCAGCACCGACTCCTCGGCCTCGACACTCTGCGGCGGGACCCGACGGAGCGTCTCGTCGATCGTCGCCATCCCCACCCCACCGAGCATGCCGGCGGTCGCCGCCGCCGGGAACGTGAGCGGGAGTGCGTAGCATCCCCGGCCGCGCCGACGCAAGGGCGCGCCGGTGAAATCTCAGTGCGCGGCGAGCTGCTCCGTGGCCGTGACGTGTCCTGCCACCGGCGGCGGCTCGAGCATCAGGTCGCGCAAGAGCAGCACGCTGGCGAGTGCGCCCCCGAGCAGCATGAGCAGCGGGCCGACGAATGCCCTCGTCGACGCCTTCCGTCGCGTCGCCCCTCGATCCTCCACCCCTCTCCTCCCCTCAGGCCCCGATCGACGCGCGTTCGAGCGGCGCGGGCCGCGTCTCCCGCAGTCCCAGCTGCAACACCGGCCAGCCCCGGCGGACGGCGAGCCGGCGGAGTCGCGGGTCGGGATTCACCACGCGCGGCTCCCCCACCCGCTCGAGGACGGGCAGGTCCGTGATCGAGTCGGTGTAGAAGTAGCTCTGCGCGAGCTCGATCCCTTCGGCCGCGGCGAAGCGTTCTGCCCAATAGGTCTTCCCGTCACCGTAGCAGACGGGGAGCACGGCCTCGCCGGTGAAGCGTCCATCGCGCACCACGAGTTGCGTCACGAGGATGTGCTCGATGCCGAGGTCGGCGGCCAGCGGAGCGGCCAGGTAGCGCGTGGCGCTGGTCAGGATGGCCACCACGTGACCGGCGCGCCGGTGAGCGTCGACGGTCGCCGCCATGGCGGGCAGGAGGTGCGGCCGGATCATGCGGCCATACCAATGGAGGCAGTCCTCCCGCACCTCGGCCTCGACCCGGCCGCGGATCCAGGCGAGCGAGACCATCATCGCGCGCTCGATGTCGAGCAGGCCGAGCTTGTACTGCGCCAGGAAGTAGAGCGTGCGCGCCATGTCGCGCCGGCGGGCCTGGCCCGTCTGGCGCAGGTGCTTCATGTAGAGCGGCGCGGAGTTCCGCGCGATGAGCGTGCCGTCGAGGTCGAAGAGCGCTGCGACCGCCACTAGCCGCGCTCGACCACCATCGCGATCCCCTGCCCGCCGCCGATGCAGAGCGAGGCCACGCCGAGGCGCGCCTCCCGATCCTGCATCGCGTGGAGCAGGGTCACGAGCACGCGGCAGCCGCTCGCGCCGATCGGATGACCGAGGGCGATCGCGCCGCCGTTCACGTTTATTCGGTTCTTCGGGATGCGGAGCTCACGGAGAACGCCGAGCGACTGCGCCGCGAAGGCCTCGTTCAGCTCCCAGAGGTCGATCTCCTCCTTCCGGAGCCGCGCGCGCTCGAGTGCCTTCTCCGAGGCCGGCCAGGGGCCCATGCCCATGATCGAGGGATCGACGCCCACGGAGGCGTAGGCACGGATGGTCGCGAGCGGGGTCAAGCGGAGCTCCTTGGCCTTGCGGTCCGACATCACGACCACCGCGGCCGCCCCGTCGTTGACGCCCGAGGCATTGCCTGCCGTCACGCTCCCCCCGTCGCGCTTGAAGGCCGGCTTCAGGGCGGCCAGGCGCTCGGCCGTGGTATCGGCGCGCGGATGCTCGTCGGTGGCGAAGGTCAGCGTCTCGCCCTTCTTTGCCGGGATCTCGATAGGGACGATCTCCGCCTTGAACTTCCCCCCCGTGATGGCCGCGCCCGTCTTTTGCTGGCTCTCGGCCGCGAACTCGTCCTGCTCCTGGCGGGAAATGTTGTACTTGGCCGAAATGTTCTCCGCGGTGATGCCCATGTGGACGAACGTGATCGGGCAGGTGAGCCCGTCGGCGATCATGGAGTCGAGGAGCTCGTCGTGTCCCATGCGGACGCCGAAGCGGGCCTTCTTCAGGAGGTAGGGCGCCCCGCTCATGCTCTCCATCCCGCCCGCGACGATGACGTCGGCCTCACCCAGCTGGATCGCCTGCGCCGCCAGCACGACGGCCTTCAACCCGGAGCCGCACGCCTTGTTGACGGTGTAGCTCCCGATTTCCTTCGGGAGGCCGGCCTCGAGGGCGGCCACCCGCCCCGGATTGAGGCCGAGCCCGGCCGGAAGCACGTGCCCGAGGATGACTTCCTCCACCTGGGCGGGCTCGAGCTTCGCTCGCCGCGTGGCTTCCCGCACGGCGATGGCGCCGAGCTTCGTCGCCGGAAGCTGGGCGAGGGCGCCGCCGAGCGTTCCGATCGCGGTGCGGGCCGCTGCGACGATGACGGGGGTAGCCATATGGGACCGATCCTCCTCGGGGGAACGCGC
>VBLA01000495.1 GCA_005879245.1 Deltaproteobacteria bacterium | reverse complement strand
GGATCAGCTATCGCCGCGGCGACGCGGTCGTGCACAACGATGAAGCGATACCCTTGACGACTAAGGAGCTCGACGCGCTCCCGTTCGTCACCGAGGTCTACGAGCGGGACCTCGACTACCTCAAGTACAACAGCCCCTACTGCCAGTACCCGTACGTCTCGCTCTACACCGGGCGCGGCTGCCCGGCGCGCTGCACCTTCTGCCTCTGGCCGCAGGTCACGACCGGCCACACCTACCGCGTGCGCACCCCCGGGAGCGTCCTCGAGGAGGTGTCGCAGATGAAGCGGCGCTTCCCCAAGATGAAGGAGATCTTCTTCGACGACGACACCTTCACCGCCGACCCGCCGCGCGCATGCGAGATCGCTCGCGGCCTCGGCCGGCTCGGGATCACCTGGTCGACCAACTCCCGCGCGAACGTCGACCGCGAGGTCCTCAAGGTCCTGAAGGACGGCGGGCTCCGGCTCTTCGTCGTCGGCTACGAGTCGGGCAACGAGCAGATCCTGAAGAACATCCGGAAGGGCGTGGGCATCGAGCGCGCGCGCCGCTTCACCAAGGACTGCCACGAGCTCGGCATTCTGATCCACGGCACCTTCATCCTCGGCCTCCCGGGGGAGACGAAGAGTACGATCGAGGAGACGATCCGCTTCGCGCGGGAGATGAACCCCGAGACCCTCCAGGTCTCGCTCGCGTCGCCCTATCCGGGCACCGGGTTCTACGACTTCGTCGTCAAGAACAAGTTCCTGACGGTGGACAGCCTGGTCGACGAGACGGGCTATCAGAAGTGCACCGTCTCCTACCCCGAGGTCTCCGCGGACCAGATCTTCAAGGCGGTCGAGACCTTCTACCGGCGGTACTACTTCCGGCCCCGCTACATCTGGAAGTCGATCAAGAAGATGGCCAGCAGCCGGGAGGAGGCGAAGCGCCTCCTGGGCGAGGGGGTCCAGTTCATCGGCGCGATGCGCAAGCGACGCCAGATCGTCGATCGGCCAAAGGGCATCGCGCAGCCCGACACCAGCGCCCCGGCCTGAATGACACTGGTGGGGGTGTTCGTCGTCGGCTGCGCGACGGTCGCGGCGGCATATCAGCTCTTCCAGCTCTTCGCGGTGTGGTGGTTCCTCCGTCGCGGAACGCGTGCCGCAGACGCGGCATCCTCGGACGTAGATCTGCCACCGGTGACGGTTCTGAAGCCGCTCAAGGGGCCGGGCGTCGATCTCTACGACAACCTGGCGAGTTTCTGCCGCCAGGACTACCCCGCCTACCAGATCGTCTTCGGGATCGCCGACGTCGGCGACCCGGCGTTGACAGTCGTGCAGCAGATCAAACGCGACTTTCCGAGGCACGACATCGTGCTCTCGGTCGGGAATGCTCCCGGGGCCAACCGCAAGGTCGCCAACCTCCGGCACATGATGCGCCACGCCTGCCACGGCATCCTCGTCCTGAGCGACGCTGACATCCGGGTGCGCCCCGACTACCTGAAGACCATGGTCCGTCCCCTCGCCGATCCGGCAACCGGTCTCACCACCTGTCTCTACCGCGGTGCGGGGCACTTCGGCCTTCCCTCTGTGCTCGAGTCGCTCTTCATCAACACCGACTTCATCCCGATGGTCATCACGGCGCAGCTCGTCGAACCCTTCCGCTACGCCTTCGGCGCCTCGATCGGGCTCCGCCGGGAGGCGTACGAGCGCATCGGGGGATTCGCCCCATTGGCGGACTACCTGGCCGACGACTACCTGCTCGGGAGCCGGGTCGCCGCCGCGGGCTATCGCCTCGTCCTGCTGCCCTACGTCGTGGAGACGGTGTTGGATTCCGTCACCCTGCGTGACGTGTGGCGGCACCTCCTGCGCTGGTCGCGCACCTACCGGGTGAGCCGGCCGGTCAGCTGGTTCTGCACCCTGATCACGCACGCCACGCTGTGGGGCTCGCTGGCACCGATCGTGACCGGGGGGACGCCGTTCGGCTGGACGGTGTTCGTCGCCGCGCTCGGCGCGCGCCTGATCTCGCTCGCCGCCACCCTGCGGCTTCTCGACGACCGTGAGACCCTGCGCCACCTCTGGCTCGTCCCGCTGAAGGACATCTTCAACTCGTTCATGTGGGCCGCGGCGTTCCTCGGGCGACAGGTCACCTGGAGCGGGCAGGCAC
>VBLA01000109.1 GCA_005879245.1 Deltaproteobacteria bacterium | reverse complement strand
GAGCGATCGCGCCGCGCGTGCGGCGGCCACGCTCGCGCGGCTCGGCCTCGACCCCGACGCGGTCGCGGCGGGACACGTCGTCGAGTCGGAGGTCCGCGAGCGCCTCGCCGGCGCGGACGGCGAGGCACTGGCCGCGGCGCTGGGCGAGCTGCCGAGCCTACCCGTCGCCGCGCTCCTGGTCGGGCTCGAGGCGGGCACGGAGGACAGAAAGGTCCGGAAGGATATCCGGCGGGCGCTCTACCGTCTGCGGCAGCAGGGCGTTCCCATCCCAGAGCCGGCCCGCGATCAGGTCGTGCATGCTCGTGAGACGGAGGCGGAAGGCTTCCTCACGGCCTTCAGCGGCGGGGGGGACCGGGTGCTCTGGCTCGAGCGGCGCCTGCCCGAGGGGGGGTCCCTCGTAATCTACGCGCACGCGCACGAGCCTCGGGGCGTGCTCGAGCTCTCGGTCGGGGAGGTGAGCCAGAAGCGGCTCCGGGCCCTGCGGCAGCGGATGGGGCGCGAGCTTCCGCTGCGTCTCGTCCGGACCGACTGGCGCGTCGTCGATGCGCTCCTCGTCGAGGGGAGCGCGCGCGCCGCCGGGACCGACCCGAAGCGGGACTATGGCCGTGTGCGCGCGCGCATCACGAGCGAGCCCCCGCAAGCGCCGAGCGAGCCCCGCTCGGCGCGGGTCCCGCCACCGGCTCCGGAGGAGGTCGCGGCGCTCGTCGCCACCTCGGCCGCGCTCCTGGAGCAACCGGAGTTCGCCCGCTGGGGACCGGAGCCCGAGGAGACGGCGCCATTCGTGAGCGAGATCGCCGACGTCCGCGACAGCCCGCTCGTCCTCAGCCCGCATCAGCAAGAGGAGCGGGTGGCCGAGGTCGTGCGCCGCGCCACGCAGAGCCTCGCTCCACCGTTTCCCCTGGCACGACGGCTCGAGGGCACGGCGTACGTGCTCGCGGAGACCGGCCGCACGACGCTCGCCCGCCAGGCGCTCGCCGTCGCGACGACGCTCCGCGAGCACCCTGTCCAGCTCGGGACGGTGCCGTTCGTCGCCGCGTTCGTCCGGCGCGCGCTGCACGGCCTCGTGGCCGCCGAGACCACCCGCGCGCAGGAAGAGCGACGGGGGTCTCTCGTGGTGACGCCGGGCGAGTTCCTCAGAGATCGAGAATCATCCCGTCGCGGGCGCACTCGAGGCTGAGCTCCTCCAGGTGCCGGAGCGGCTCGCTGCCGAGATGCGTCAGCACGAGCCGGCGGCACCCGAGATCGCGCGCGCGCGACGCGATCTCCGGGTACGAGATGCTGCAGCCTCGATCCGGTAGCCGAGGCAGACCAGCTCGGCGACGTGAGAGACCGCGAAGGGGAGCACGCGCACGCCGTTCATGACGACGGGGCTCCCGGGCACCACCTCCTGGTAGCGGAGCCCGAACGGCAGGGCTTCGCGCGCCGTCTGCTCGTAGAGCGCGCTGAAGAGCCCGCGCACCCGCCGCTCCGTGTCGGGTGGCCCGAAGACCGCGAAGGGACGCGTCCGCGGGTTCTCGTAGCGGTACTCCATGAAGAGGAACGGTATGCCGCCGAAATGATCCCCGTGGAGGTGGGAGAGAAGCACGAAGTCGATCGCCGCGGAGTCGTGCCCCGCCCGCTTCAGGGATTGCAGCACGCTCGGGCCACAGTCGAGCAGGAAGGTGCACCCTGGCGCCTCGAGCAGATACGCACTATGCCCGCGGCCACCAGATCCGTAGGCGTCTCCCGAACCGAGCACGGTCACGCGCATCACCTGGTCTCCTCGGTGCACACCCATGAACGGTGCCGGCAGGCGCGCGTCGAATCCCGCCCCCCCAGTAGATACCCCGTCCCGGGCGCGTCTGGCATGCCCGTTGCTCACCTCTTTAATAATTCAGGCCGGCGTCGATCACCAGAGGCGCGGACCCGTGTAACATGTACGCAGCACCCGCGGGGTTGGCGCCCGACGTGTTCGAGCACGTGTGGGGGCTCGTTCAACTCGCCGCCGTCGTCTCGTTCACGGGCCTGGCCGCCGACTGGCTGGTCGACAGTGGCCTCTCCCTGCGGGGGGTCCCGATCGTGACGGGCGCCGTCGGTCTCTACGCAGGCACCTGGTTCTGGAACCTCGGCGGCTGGGACGGCGGCCCCGCCGTGGGGGCGTATCCGCTCCTGCCGGCCTTTGCCGGCGCCCTGGCCGTGACGGGCGTCCTGAAGCTGATCGGACTCGCGGTCGCGGGCCCACGCTGGTAAGCCTCAGCCCGCGGGCCGCTCGCCGGCCGGCTTCGTCTGCTCGAGCTGCTGCTCCAGCTCGTGGAAGCGGTGCTCGAGCGCCCCGAACGACGCTTCCATCCGGCCAGCACGCCCGATCACATCGTCCAGCTGGTGGCTGAGGGTGTCGCGTTGCTGCTCGACGTCGTGCAGCCGCCGCTCCATATCCTGCACGGCTTCGGTGCGGCGGATCACGAGATCGCCCGCGCCCGAGTGGATCAGGTAGAGGGTGGCGCCGACGCCGAGAATGAATCCGAGGAGCAGCACGAAGAGAAAGCGGACCACGATCATGCCCTGTCCTCCGCCAGGCGTCGGATCTCGCGCACGACCACCTGGAGCGCGGCGAGCGTCGTGCGGGGTGCCGTCCGAAGGTCGCGGATCGCGCCCTGTACGGTGCGGAGCGGCCGCTCCGGTAGGGTGCCCGCGGCGCGGAGGCACCACCCCGTCAGCCGGCGACGCGCGGCACGCAGGTCAGCACCGAGACCCTCGACGGCGCGCCGGTGCCAGCGATCCTCCGCGCTCACCTCGGCGAGCCGCCCCTCGAGCCACGCGAAGTCGAGGTGCTGCTCGAGCGCGTAGTACTGCTGCCCCGCCGCTTCGAGCTCGACCCCGAAGTTCCGCGCGGCCGTCACCACGTCGAGCGCGCCCGTGAGCCACTCGGCCGTGGTGAGGTCGCGTGCCAGGTTCCCCGGGATTCCCGCGATCTCCAGCTCGGAGACCAGCCTCTGGAACGACTCGGCCTCGGCGCCGGCCACCCAGGCGGCGAGCCGGGGGCGAACCCGCCCGACCGCTTCGCCGAGCTGGGCGGCCACCGCGGCGGCCGGGCGGGTCGGGTCCGTGTTGGCGACGACCCACTTCGTCAGCCGCTCTGTCGCGCGCTCGAGCAGAAGGAAGACGTTCGTCTCCACCTCCGCACCGCGGACGCTCGCGGTGATCGCCCGGGCGAGCTCGGCGCCGCCGAGGAGCGCCCAGGCGATGGCCCACGCCCGTAGCGCCTCGGCCGTAGTGGCCCCCGTGTCCCGCGTCACCCGGCAGACGAACGTCGTGCCCAGGTGGTCGACGAGGGTGTTCGCGAGCTCCGTCGCGACGATCTCGCGTCGGAGAGGATGGTGGGTCACGGCCGCCGATCTTCGTGTAAGCCATGACGACGGCCAGCTCGGGACGGGTGAGCCCGAGGAACGTGCCCCGTCGGGCGCGCAGCTGATCGCGCTCGGGCAGCGCCTCGAGCGTGCGATCGAGGCCCGCGGTGCGCTCGAGGTCGGCGATGAGCTCCCGAAAGTCCTCGAGCCGCGTCCGGCTCCGCGCCTGGTCGAGTCCGAGGAGACGACTCTGGCTCCGGTTGTGACCGAGGACGCGGACGACCATGTCGTCCGTCACCGCCGCGAGGAGGGCGTTCCGCTCGGCCTGCCCCAGCGCGCCCCGCTCGACCAGCGGCTGGAGGCAGATCTTCAGGTTCACCTCGTGGTCGGAGAGATCAACGCCGGCGGAGTTGTCGACCGCGTCGGTGTTGATCCGGCCCCCGGCGAGCGCATATTCGACCCGACCGCGCTGTGTGACGCCGAGGTTGCCGCCCTCGGCCACCGCGCGCACCCGGAGGGCGGACGCCTTCACGCGGACCGGGTCGTTGGGCGGGTCCCCGATCTCGGCGTCGCTCTCCTCGGTGGCCCCGACGTAGGTGCCGATGCCACCGTTGAAGAGCAGGTCGGCGTCGAGCGTGAGAACGGCGTGCACGAGCCGCTCGCCGCTCACCCCATCGGCGGGGAGCCCGAGGAGGGCCTGCGCCTCGGGCGAGACCACGACCCGCTTCGCCGTCCGCGGGACGACCGCGGCGCCGCGCGACAGCACGCTCGGATCGTAGGCGTCCCAGCCCTTCCCCGCCCGGAACAGCCGTTCTCGCTCGGCGAAGCTCCGCGCCGGATCGGGATCGGGATCGAGGAAGACGTGGAGATGATTGAAGGCGGCACGGAGCCGGATCTGGCGGGAGCGCAGGAGGCCGTTGCCGAAGACGTCGCCGCCCATGTCGCCGATGCCGACCACCGAGAGCGGCGCCGTGTCGGCGTCGACGCCGAGCTCGCGGAAGTGCGTCCGCACGCACTCCCAGGCGCCGCGTGCCGTGATGCCGAGGCCCTTGTGGTCGTAGCCGTGCGATCCCCCGGAGGCGAACGCATCCCCCAGCCAGAAGCCGTACTCGGTGGCGATCCCGTTGGCGACGTCCGAGAACGTGGCCGTGCCCTTGTCGGCAGCCACCACGAGATACGGATCCTCCTCGTCGTGCACGACGAGGCCACGCGGGTGGACGAGGCGTCCCTTCACCCAGTTGTCGGTCAGGTCGAGGAGCGCGCGGATGAACGTCCGGTACGCCTCGACCACGGCGGTCTTGACGGGTAGTCCCTTCACGATGAAGCCGCCCTTCGCGCCGGTCGGGACGATGACCGCGTTCTTCACGGTCTGCGTCTTCATGAGGCCCAGGATCTCCCTCCGCAGATCCTCCGGTCGGTCGCTGTACCGGATGCCACCGCGAGCCACCTTGCCGGCGCGGAGATGGAGCCCCTCCATGCTCGGGCTGTGGACGTAGATCTCGTAGAGCGGGCGCGGCCGCGGAAGGACCGCCAGGTCCGCCGGGCGGATCTTGAGCGCGAGGTAGCCACGCTCGCCGCGGGTGTAGAAGGTCGTGCGCACGGTGGCCTCGACGACGTCGAGGAGGGCGCGGAGGAGGAGGTCCACGCGCAGCGTCGGCACCGCCTCGAGGCTCTGGAGGAAACGGAGGCGGCTGGCGGCAGCATCCGTCGCCGCCCGGTCGGGGCGAAAGCGCGCGGCGAAGCACGCGAAGAGGAGCCGCGCCGGATCGGGATGATCGGCGAGCGCGTCGATGACCGCGGCGCGTGGCCCCAGCGCAGCCTGCGCGGCGTAGCCGGCGTAGCTCCGGAGGCAATCGACGGCACGCCAGTCGAGGCCGGCTTCCAAGACGAGCCGGTTCAGGCGATCGTTCGTGACCTGCCCGGCGTGGAGCGCGAGGATCGCCTCGCTCATGCGCCCCCGAACCGCCGCAGCGTCCAGGCGGTGTCCCTGCCGGTCCTGCACGAGGAAGGTGTCGACGAAGAGCCGTGGACCGCCGTCCGGCGTGACGGTCACCTGATCCTCGGCCACCACGCGGAGGCCGAGGTTCTCGAACATCGGCATGACGTCGGAGAGGACGAGGGGCTGGCCGGCGAGGTACAGGCGCAGGGAGGTGGTTGGCGGTTCGGCGCCGTCGGCGACCGCGTCGTCGAGCACCACCTGCATCAGGCCCTCGCGGGCGACGGTGGCGAGTAGCGACACGTCGGCGGCTGCCCGCTCGACCCCGACCGCCGCCTTGTATTCCCGCGGGAACCCGCCCGCGTAGCGCGCCCAGAGGCGTTCCCCCGGGGATTCCCCGTGCCGCGCGACGAGCGCCTCCCGCAGCCTCTCCTCCCAGGTGCGGACCATCGCCGCCACGGCGTCGCGAAGCTCCGCGGCCGAGGGCGCCTCCGCCGTCCCGGGCCCAGCCGTGAGAGTGAAGTGGAGGAGCGCCCGATCCCCATCGACGAAGGTCAGGTAGTCGTCGAGGAGCGTTCCCCCGAGGCGCTCCCGGAGCAGCGCGCCGATCTGCTGCCGGGCCTCGCTCGAGAAGCGAGCCGGCGGCAGGACGACGAGAACCGCGAGCCGGCCGTTCGCCGGCTGGGAGCGCACGCTCACGACGACGTCCTCGCTGCGCACGGCGGCGAGGATCTGGAGGAGATCGGCGCGGATCTCGGGCGGCGTGCTGGCGAGGAGCTCCGACTTCGGCAACGCGTTGAAGACGGTGACCAGCTCCTTGTAGTCGTGGCTTCCGGGCACCACCTGCTCGGCGGCGAGGATCTGCCGCAGCATGCGCCGGAGGATCGGTAGCTCCGCGGCTTCCTCGGCGGATGCCTTCGAGGTGAAGAATCCGATGAAGCGGCGCTCGCCGACCACCCGCCCCTCGGCGTCGAACTCTTTCACGCCGACGTCGTCCATGCGGGCGTGGCGATGGACGGGGGACACCGCCACTGTCTTGGCGACCGTCAGGAGCCGGCTGCCGAAGAGCCGCGCCTTCACCGGCTCGGGCAGCTCGTCGATGTGGCGCTGTCGCGCGAAGGTCGAGCGCGCTTCGCGGCGAAGCAGCCCGAGCCCCGTCCCCGGGCGGAGGCCCAGCAGCGAGGCGCCTCCGAGCGCCGTGAGCCCGTACTCGCGGTAGCCGAGGAAGACGAAGCCGCCGTCCACCAGCCAGCGGAGGAAGTCCGCCACCCCGGTCGCCTCGGCGGCAACCGGCCCCGGCCGGGTGCGGCCGAGCCCGTCAAGCTCGGTGGCGATCGCGTGGGCCCGCGCCACCATCTGCGGAAAGTCGTCGGTCACCAGGCGAAGATCCTCGAGCCGCGCCTGGACCTGCTCGGCCAGGCGCACGAGCTCGGCGCCCTCGGTGCGGGCGATGGCGACGTGCACGAACGATTCGCGCCGCTCGGGTTCGCCGGGCGCCGCGAGGGCCACGAGCCCTCCGGTGGCGTCGCGCGTGGCCGCAAAGACGGGATGGAGGAGGGCGCGGATCTCGAGCCCCGCCGCCTCCAGGGCCGCACGGATGGTATCGACGACGAAGGGCCGGTCGGAGATGCAGGTCTCGATGACGCTCACCGCCGCATCCCAGCCGTCGGAGGCGTAGGTCGGCGTGATGGCACGCACGCGCAGCTCGGGACCGGGGCCGGCGTAGAAGCGGTACGCCGAGGTGACGAGACCCATCGCCTCCTCCTCGGCGAGCCGGTCGACGTACCCCTCGGAGCGCGCGAGGAGCAGGCGCGCGAAGGTGGCGAGGTGCGCTCCATCGCCCCGGGTGGCTCGACGCGCGATCAGCTCCCGCAATCGCTCGGCGATCATGCTCCGGCCGGCCTCCCTAGCACGCGCCTCGACCGCCATCACGCCGCTCCGGGGCGGTCCAACGCGAGGTCGGTCGTGAGGAGTTCGCCCACCCGGTAGCCGCGGGCGATCAGGGCCGCACGAAGCTCGCCGTCGCCGGTCTCGACCCAGGCGGCGAGACGACAGCAGCCGCGTCGGCGGGCCCGTTCCTCGGCGAACGCGACGAGGCCCTCGAGCACCGCCGGCGCCTCGCGGGTGCGGACCCCGTCGAGGAAGGCGGAGACGCCACCCCGCACGAGGGAGCGCCGATAGGCGAGCGACACGACCCCGACGATCGCTCCCTCGGGGTCCTCGGCCACGTAGACGTCCATGCCGAGATCGGCGAGGATGCGCCGGTAGAAGCGCTCGAGGCGGTCGGTCGCCGGAGCGCCGAGGACCACCTGGAGCTGCGGGAGGTCGCGTCGGCGGCCGCGGCGCACGCGCACGCCGGTGCCAGGGAGGAGTCGAGCCGGCATCGGGGTGGCGGCATTTAGCACATTTCGTATGGCGGTCCTCAACCGGAGGGTAACGCCGTAGACGGATTCTCAAACGCCGCCCGACCGGCTAGCGTGGCCTGGATGAGGGGCGGCCGGGGCTTCGGGCTCGGTCTGGCGGCGACGCTCGCCGCCGCGCTCCCGGTGCGCGCGGCCGACGTGGGGAGCGCCCAGGTCCTCGTCACGGGCACGGGCTCGAACGCGATGCCCGCCTGGCTCCCGGGCGGACACGAGCTCGTATTCCACTCGCGCCGCAAAGAGGCAAAGCAGCGCGATTTCCCGACACGCAACATCTGGAAGGTCGGCGCCGACGGCTCGGGAGAGCGGCAGCTGACGCACGGCACGAAGGACGAGTACCATCCGAGCATCTCCCCCGACGGACGAAAGCTGCTGTTCGTCTCGGAGCTGAACGGCTCGCGCGACATCTGGGTGGCCGACCCCGACGGCGAGAACGCCGTGCCCCTCACCGACGACCCCGGCATCGAGGACCAGCCGGCCTGGAGTCCGGATTCCCGGCAGATCGTCTACGCGGCGTTCCCGAAGGAGGGTGGGAGCTTCGATCTCTGGGTCGTGAATGCGGACGTCCACGACGGGCGCACGAATCCGCTGCTCGCCACGCCGGACCACGAGGCGCGCCCCGCCTGGTCCCCCGACGGCACGAAGATCGCGTTCGCGCGCTGGCCCGCCCGGGGCGGCAGCCTGAACGCGACGCTCTGGCTCGCCAACGCGGACGGAACTGTACCGGTCGAGCTGACGGGGGCGCCCGCGCCCGCCGTACACCCCGCCTGGTCGCCGGACGGACGGACCCTCGCCTTCCAGCACCGTGGAACGGCGGGCTGGGAAATCTGGCTCCTCGGGTTGCCCACCGACCTCGCCGAGGGGGGCCGCCTCCGTCTGGCACAGCAGGTGCGGGGCGGGGTCGAGGTGGACACCCTCCGGCTCCGCGGCGGCGAAACGCTGCGCGGCACCCTCCGGGAGGCGGCCTTCCGGGTGCGCACGCCGTACGCCGCGCTCGAGCTCGCACGGGCCGCCGTGGCGAGCATTCTCTTCGACGACCGCGGGCTCGGACGCGTCGTGCTGGCGAACGGCGACACCGTGAGCGGCTACCTCGAGACGACCGAGCTCCACCTGAGCGCCGGTACCCGCACCGACAGCGTGCCGACCGAGCGGCTCGCCGAGCTCTCGCTCCGCCGCGCGACCCCTCCCAGCGCCTCGGCCAACTTCCGGGCCGCGATGCGGAACGGCGACAGCCTCTCGGTCGGCGGCGGGTTCGGTCCGCTACGTCTCCGGGTCGCAGGCCGGACGATGGACCTCGAGGCCGGCCAGATCGACCGGGTCGAGTTCGCCGAGACGGGCAACAAGGCGCAGGTCGTGCTCCGTAGCGGCGACAGCGTCTCCGGCGACCTCGCGGGCGACCGGCTCGCGTTCGCGCTCGCCGCGGGGCCGCGACTCTCGGTCGACCCGAGCACCGTGCGCACCCTCACGCGCACGGCCGGGAGCCGCTAGGATGATGCGACGGATCGTTCTCACCCTCGGTCTCGGCGTCGCCCTCGGCTGCGCCGGCGTGCACCACTTCCATCCGAACTTCTACTCCGTCGACGGCGACATCCGTCTCGGCCAGCAGATCTCGAAGGAGATCGAGGGGGAGCTCACCCTCGTGCGCCATGCGGCGCTCCTGAAGCTCGTCGGCGCGATCGGGCAGCGTCTGAAGGAGGCGAGCCCCGAGCCGGCCTTCAAGCTCTTCCCCTACAGCTTTCACGTCGTCGACAGCCCGGAGGTGAATGCCTTCGCGCTGCCGGGCGGTCCCGTCTACGTGAATACCGGCATCATCGAGCTCTGCGACTCGGAGGATCAGCTCGCCTCGGTGCTCGCGCACGAGATGAGCCACGTGGCGGCGCGCCACGCGACCGAGATGCTCACGACGGAGAACATCACCCAGCTGGCCCTGATCGCCGCGATCTCGGTCGTCCCGATTCCGATCCCTCCCATCGCCTGGGAGGGCGCCAAGCTCGGCTATGTGCTCGGGTTGCTCCGCTACAGCCGTGGCAAGGAGGCGGAGGCGGACCGCCTGGGCATCACGCTGATGAACGCGGCCGGCTACGACCCCGGGGAGATGGCGACCGTCTTCCGCAAGCTCGCCGAGCAGCAGCGGAGCCTGCCGAGCGTCGTCGAGCGGTTCACGTCGAGCCACCCGCTCACCGAGGACCGCGTGCGCGCCGTCGAGGGCCAGGTGGCACGGCTGCCCCGCCGCGACGGCACGCCCGTCGCGTCGGCGCCGCTCTCCAGCTTCTCGCAGGTGAAGCTGATGTTCGCGAAGGATTGAGGATCCCGGTGGGCGTCCTCGCGCGACCGGTGCCGCGCATCGTCACTTCTCTCGTCTTGTCGGCGATGCTCCTCGTCGCCTGTGGTGGGTTGCGGGGGCCGGTGCCGGACGCGAAGGAGCACGTGCGGGGCGAGCACTTTCGGCTGGTGAGCGAGCCGCCCGATCGGCTGTGGCCGGGGGTTGTGCACGCCCTCGAGGCGGAAGGCTTCCAGCTCCGGCGCGCCGAGCAGGCGCGGGGTTTCATCATCACGGGCTACCACGAGCGCAGCCCCGAGGTGGTGAAGAAGCTCGGCGAGATCGGCGATCTGTCCGCGGCGCGCCAGGCGGGACTCGGCCGCGTCTCGGAGCTGGAGGTCACCTACCAGCTGTTCCTCCTGCCCGCCGACGAGGGCACGCGCCTCAAGATCACGAGTACGATCGAGGCGATCGATCGCAGCGAGGCGATCTTCCTCGGTCCGGGCATCCTCCAGGTGATCCCGCGACGCATCACGATCCCGTCGCGCGGCGTGGTCGAGCGCGATCTCATGCGGCGGCTCGCCGCCGATCTCTTCACGGCCGAGGAGACCCTCCTCCTGCTGGGCGAGCCCGGGGTTGACTGAGCCCCTCGTCCTCGACGTCGAGCGGCTTGCCTTCGGCTTCGATGCGCTCGCGCATCACGAGGGGCAGGTCGTCTTCCTCCCCTACGCCGCGCCAGGCGATCGGGTGACGGCGAGCGTCGTGGCGCACCACCGCGGCTACCTGCAGGCCGAGATCGACACGGTCCTGCGCCCGGGTCCGGCGCGCGTCCTTCCCGGCTGCTCGTTCTTCCCCACCTGCGGCGGCTGCCAGTGGCAGCACGTCGCGCCTCCCGCCCAGCGGGAGGCGAAGGCGGCGATCGTCGCCGAGCAGCTCGCACGCCTCGCCGGCGTGCACGACGTCGAGGTGCTGCCGACGATCGCCTCCCCCAACGACTGGGGCTACCGCGGGCGGGTGACACTCGTCGTCGAAGGGCGCCGCGCGGGGTATCATCGTGCCCGTTCGCACGCCCTGGTCGAGATCACGGGCTGCCCGATCGCCGACCCCGCCGTCTCGGCGCACCTCGAGGCCGCGCGGGAGTGGCTCACGAGGCTCCGCGTCCCGCTCCGCCGCGTCACCATCCTGACAGCCCCGGGGGGCGTCGTGCTTGCCGGGCTCGCCGCCCGCCGGCCCGGGGCCGCGGACCGCACGGCGAGCGAGGCGCTCCTCGCCCGCCTGGCGACCGTGCGTGGCACGGTGCTCGCGGGGGGCGGCGAGCGTCTGGTCGCCGGCGATCCGACCATCCGACTGCCGCTCGAGCCGGGGCTCGACCTCGAGGTTCCCGCCGACGTCTTCACCCAGGTGAACCCGGCGGCGAACCCCGCTCTGGTGGCTGCCGTCCTCGCCCTCGGGGGCTTCGCGCGCGGCGAGCGCGTGCTCGATCTCTTCTGCGGCGCCGGGAACTTCACGCTGCCGCTCGCCCGACGTGAGGTCGCGGTGGAAGGCGTCGAACGCGACCGCGTCGCCATCGCGTCCGCGCGGGCGAACGCCGTGCGGCTCGGGTTCCATCACGCGCGCTTCCGTTGCGCCACGGTCGCCGAAGCGCTGGCCGCACGCGCACCCGGCTCGCTCGACGCACTGATCCTCGATCCGCCGCGCGCGGGCGCCGCCGACGCCGTAGGTGACATCGCGCGGCTCCGGCCGCGGCGCGTGATCTACGTCGCCTGCGATCCGGCGACGCTCGCGCGTGACGTGCGCGCGTTCGCGACGCACGGCTACCGCATCCTCCGCGTGCAGCCACTCGATCTCTTTCCGCAGACGTTTCACGTGGAGACAGCGGCAGAGTTACACTTGACTTGCACGGAGCGCACCCCTATTGTCCGATAGGGCGCGGAGCAGAGCGCGTCGTCGCTCGCCCGCGCGGGAGGTCTGCCTTGATGGCGAAGCAGAGCGAAAAGCCCGCCCGGCCCAAGGTGACCATCATCCCCGGACGCGGGGTCAGCCAGACGATCAACTACCTGCTCGAGGACCGCGACGACCTCGAGTGGCTGGTGGCGGTGGGGCGCAACAAGAGCGGCGAGATATTCTTCTACGACACCGGCGGCGACATCGTGGAAGACCTCGGCACGCTCGAGTACCTGAAGGAGCGCATCACCCGCGCCCACTTCGGCGACGAGCCGGAGTGAATCTTCGCCGCTCGCTCGGCTCTCCCCCTCGACCGCCCGGTTAGACATCGGAGACGACCTCGCGTAGTTGTGTTGCGGGGTGTCTACCCCGATCGAAATGAAGCCAGGGGGGTTCGCATGAGCGCCACCGAAGTCCGGGTGACCACCGAACAGGAGTCGCGCCAGGTCGCCGAGCAGGCTCGCCAGAAAGAGTTGGAAGGGCGAGCCTTCCTGCGCGAGATATTCCTCGGGCAGCTGCCGCTCGATCTCGTCCACCCCTTCCCGACGGCGCCCGAGCGGCCCGAGTTCGCCAAGTTCTATCGGGATATGGAGCGCTTCCTGCGCGAGGAGGTCGACTCGGTCGCGATCGACGCGACCGGCGAGTATCCCGACCACGTGGTCGAGGGGCTGCGCCGGCTCGGGGCCTTCGGGATGAAGGTGCCGAAGGAGTACGGGGGCCTCGGCTTCACGGTCGCCGAGTACTGCAAGGTGATGGAGATGGTCGGGAGCTGCGACGGGAACCTCGGTGCGCTCCTCTCCGCGCACCAGTCGATCGGCGTCCCCCAGCCGCTCAAGCTCTTCGGCACCCCGGAGCAGAAGAAGAAATACCTCACCCGCTGCGCTGCGGGCTCCATCTCGGCCTTCGCCCTGACGGAGCCCCACGTCGGCTCCGACCCCGCCAGCCTCTCGACGACCGCCGAGCGGGAAGGCGACTACTACGTCCTGAACGGCGAGAAGCTCTGGTGCACGGGCGGCACGATCGCCGAGCTCCTCGTCGTGATGGCGCGCAACCCGAAGACGAAGAAGATCAGTGCCTTCGTGGTCGAGACGAGCTGGCCGGGGGTGAAGGTCGAGTACCGCTGCCGCTTCATGGGCCTCAAGGCACTCGCCAACGGCGTCATCAGCTTCAAGGACGTACGGGTCCCGAAGGAGAACCTGATCGGCCAGGAAGGGTCCGGACTCAAGGTCGCCCTCATCACGCTCAACACCGGGCGGCTCACCTTGCCGGCGATCTGTTCGGGGATCGCCAAGCACTGTCTCGAAGTCTGTCGCGGCTGGACGGGCTCGCGCATTCAATGGGGCGTCCCGCTCTGGAAGCACGAGGCCATCAGCCACCGCCTCGCCGACATGGCGGCGACGACCTTCGCGATGGACTCGGTGTCGCGCCTGGCGAGCCAGATGGCCGATCGTGGCGGGTACGACATTCGCCTCGAGGCGGCGGCGGCGAAGGAATGGAACACGGTCCGCGCCTGGGAGATGATCGACCAGACGCTGCAGATCCGCGGCGGCCGTGGCTACGAGACCGAGCTGTCCCTGCAGGGACGCGGCGAGACGCCGATCGCGGTCGAGCGGATCATGCGCGACTGCCGGATCAACCTCATCTTCGAAGGCTCGAGCGAGGTGATGCACCTCTTCATGGCCCGCGAGGCGGTCGACAAGCATCTCCAGGTCGCGGGCGCGATGATCGATGCGAACAACGGGTTCAAGGAGAAGGCCGCCGCGCTGCCGAAGATCCTCTCCTTCTATGCGAAGTGGTACCCGCCGCTCTGGCTGCGCGGGCTCCGGACGCCGTTCGCCTACCGCGATTTCGGCCCGCTCGCGCGGCATCTCCGCTTCGTCGAGCGGAGCGCGCGCAAGCTGGCGCGCGAGAGCTTCCACGGCATGGCCGTCTACCAGGCCAAGATGGAACGGAAGCAGGGGTTCCTCTTCCGCACGGTCGACATCGTGATGGAGCTCTTCGCGATGACGGCGGTGATCTCCCGGGCGCGCCACATGACCGACGGGCGAGCGCCCGACGCCGGGTCGGCGGTCGAGCTCGCCAACCTGTTCTGCCAGAGCTCGCGTCGGCGAGTGATCCGGCTCTTCCGCGACCTCTGGAGCAACGACGACGCCAGCAAGAACGCGGCGGCGGCGAACGTGATCGCCGGGCGGCACGCCTGGCTCGAGGAGGGCCGTCTGAACCTCGGTCTCACGCCCGAGTCGTTCCAGACGAAGTTCCTGACCCAGGTCCGCGCCACCGAGGCGGCGCGCGAGCCGAAGGTCGCTTCCGCCAAGCCCTGACCGCGCCATTCGCGGCACGAGGCGCCGACGACCGCACAACGCTACGACGTCGTCACCGTGGGCGGGGGCCTCGGCGCCTCCGTGCTCGCGCGCGCGATGGCGGAGCGCGGCACGCGCATCCTCGTCGTCGAGCGCGAGGAGCGCTTCCGCGACCGCGTCCGTGGCGAGGCGCTCGCCCCCTGGGGTGTCGCCGAGGCGAAGCGGCTCGGGATCCATGAGCTCCTCGCGACGCGGTGCGGGAGCGAGCTCCGCGGCTGGAACATCTTCTTCGGCGGTGGATCGGCGCCGTTCATAGCGCGCGACCTCGTCGAGACCACGCCCCAGCGTGCAGGCTGGCTCACGTTCTATCACCCCGCCATGCAAGAGCTCCTGCTAGAGGCGGCCGCGGCAGCGGGGGCGGAGGTGCGCCGTGGCGCGCGCGTGGTCGAGGTTCGACCCGGACAGCCTCCCCGGGTGCAGGTCGAGACCGATGGACGGAGCGAAGAGGTCGAGGCGCGCCTCGTCGTCGGCGCCGACGGCCGTGGCTCGATGGTCCGGCGCGCGGGCCGCTTCACCGTCGCGCAGGATCCCGACCACCTCCTCTTCGCCGGCGTGCTCTTCGAGAACCTCCCCGCTCCGAGCGACGCCGTGTATCACGCCATCAATCCGGGCCTGGGGCGCGTGGCCCTCCTCTTTCCGCAGCGCGGCGAGCGGGTCCGGGCCTACGTCGGCTGCCACAAGGACACGCTGGAGCGGCGGCTGCAGGGAGCGGCGAGCCTCGGACGGTTCATCGAGGAATCCGTGCGGTCCGGGGTGCCCGCCGAGTTCTATACCCGAGCTCGCGAGGCTGGCCCGCTCGCCACCTTCGACGGGGCGGAGACCTGGGTCGAGCATCCCTACCGCGACGGCGTCGCCCTCGTGGGCGACGCGGCGGCGACCAGCGACCCCACCTGGGGTCAGGGAATGTCGCTCACGCTCCGGGACGTGCGCGTCCTCCGCGACGCCCTCCTCGCCACCGACGACTGGAACGCCGCCGGCCACGCCTACGCCGCGGAACACGACGGGTACTTCGCCCGCGTCCACCGGACCGACTCCTGGTTCACCGACATCTTCATGGACGTGGGCGCCGCCGCCGACGCCCGGCGGGATCGCGCGCTGCCGCTCCTCGCCCAGGACCCGAGCCGGATATGCGACGTGCCGCACAGCGGGCCCGAGGCGCCCTGCGACGAGGCCGCGCGGCGCCGGTTCTACGGCGAGGACTGACGCCGCCCGTTCGCGGGGGCGGGGGCGCCGGAGCGGCGACTCCGCAGGGCAAGCGGCGTTTCGCGCGGTCGCCGGGCGAAACGCCGTTTGCCCGAGGACGCGGAGCCGAGCCGGCGCCCCTGCCCCCGCGAAGGCGCGCCGCGCGAGACCTTAGTCGTCGGGGAGCGGACCGGGGCAGTCCGCGACGATGGTCGCCCCCTCGATGCGGAGGGGGATGCGGTGGAGGGTCCGGCCGCAGGGCGGGCCCGCCACGCACTCACCCGTCTCGGGACGATAGTAGGCACCGTGCGTGGCGCACTGCACGAAGCGCCCGTCCTCGGTGAAGAACTGGTTCTCCACCCAGTCGAGGCTCATGGGGACGTGCCGGCAGCGGTTCACGTATGCATGGTGCTCGCCGGCATAGTTGAGGAGGAAGCCCTCGACCTCCCCGCCGTCGCAGGCGAGCAGGAACTTCTTCGTCTCCCCGGGCCGGAGCTCGCCCACGCGCCCGATCACGAGGCTCACGCCGGTACCACCCGCGACAGGATCTCCCGCTCGTAGATCTTCGGCAGCTCGCGCGGCAACGCCGCCGTGTCGTCGATCACCATGTAGCGTCGAGTATCGCACATCTCCCGCAGGTAGTCGTGGCCGGCGCGGTCGACGGTCACGCAGAAGGGCGTGATGCCCGCGGTCTCCGCCTCGCGCAACGCGGCGGCCGTGTCCCGGATGCCGTAGGCGTGACTCCGGCGATCCTCGCCGTAGTCGAGATCCTGCGGGAAGCCGTCGGAGAGCAAGAGGAGGTGTCGCGAGCGCGCGGCGACGTTGCGGAGCTTCGTGGTCGCGTGGCGCAGCGCCGTGCCCATGCGCGTGCTCCCCTTGGGCGTGATCCCACCGATCCGCGCCTTCACCGGTCGCGCGAGCGATTCGCTGAACCCCTTCACGTGGTAGAACTCGACCTTCGCGCGCCCTTCGCCCGAGAAGCCGTAGATGGCGTACGCGTCCCCCAGCTCCTCCAGCGCCACCGCCATCACCACCAGGGCTTCCCGGACGACGTCGATGGTACGCCGCGCAGGACCGGGAGCGGACGCTCCAACGAGGGGCTCGTCGGTGGATGCGCTCATGTCGAGGAGGAAGAGGGTCGCGACGTCGCGTTCGGCGCGCACCCGCGAGCGGTAGAGCCGCGTCGACGGCGGGCGCCGCGCGCGGCGGTCGGTCCACGCGTCGATGACCGCGTTCAGGTCGAAGTCCTCCCCGTCCTCGAGGCCGCTCAAGGGGCGGTACATGGCGGGGCGGATGCGCTGGAACTGCCGCCGCACCTCGGGGATCAGGCGCACATTGGCCGCGACGGTCCGGGTGAAGAACTCCCCCCCGTCACCGGGAAGCTCGCGCTCGTAGAGCCGACACCAGCGACTGCGGTAGTCGCCGATCAGCTCGTCCCACTCGTCGTAGAAGTAGCACGGATCGGTGTCCTCACCTCGCGCGACCGACCGGGGCCGGCGCGCGGTCGCCGCGGACTCCGCCGCCCGGTCACGACTCTCCTCTCGGAGGGCGGACGGTAGCTTGCCCTTGAGCTGCGTCACGAAGAGACCGCTCCCGCCACCGCCGTCACCCGTCGCCTGGGTCGGTCGGACACCCGCCTCGAGGAGGCGCGCGAGCTCCTCCGCCGCGAGCGGCACCGCCATCCCCGGCAGCTCATCGGCCGGCGCGGCGAGATCGACGGCGACATCGGCGTCGTCCGCCGCGTCGCCGGGGAAGGAAGCGACCGTCGGGGCTTCGCCGCCCTCGGGCACCGCCGCCTCGTCCGGGACCAACGGAATGTCCGCCAGGGAGAACGGCACGGGCTCGACGTCGGCGGACCGGGCGCGTCCGGCCAGGGTGAGGCTCGCGGCGAGCCGTCTCGCAATCGCCATCGCCTGCTCGACGGTCGCGGATGGCGCGGCGAGCGGGGCGAGCGCGCTCCGCACCGCCGAGGCCACGTCGGCGGAGAGCCACGCGGGACGATC
>VBLA01000494.1 GCA_005879245.1 Deltaproteobacteria bacterium | reverse complement strand
TTTCGTGCTCACGGTGCTCGCGGTCGTCGCTCCAGCGCGTCCCGGTGGCGCGGCCGATGCGGCGAAGGAACCCTCGCTCAAGGAGGCCCTCGTCGCGAACGAGAAGGGGGCCTTCGAGGCCTTCAAGCAGAAGAACGCCTCGACCTTCAACGACTACCTGGCCGACGATTTCCTGGGGGTCGATGCCGGGGGCGTGACGCGCAAGGCGGCCCAATCGGAGGCGATGGCCGACACCCAGCTGAAAGACTACGCCCTCGACGACATCAAGCTGGTGAAGGCGACCAAGAACGTCGTCATCCTCACCTACAAACTCACCCAGCACGGTACCTACAAGGGAGATCCGATCCCGGCCACGGTCCATGCCACCTCCGTGTGGGTCAAGCGCGGCGACAAGTGGCTGGCCGTGCTCCATCAGGAGACCCCGGCGCGCCCGACACGCTCCCCCTGAACGATTCTCCTTGACAGGGGAGCGGTGACGGGAGGACCCTCGCACCGTGAGGCTGCGTGTCCTGCTGGTCGACGACCATACCGTGGTCCGCCAGGGTCTGCGCCGCATCCTGGAGGCCGGCGCGGACATCCAGGTCGTGGGCGAGGCGGGCGACGGCCGCACGGCGGCCGAGATGGCCGAGCGCCTGCGCCCCCACGTCGTCGTGATGGACGTGTCGCTGCCCGAGCTGAACGGCATCGAGGCGACCCGCCAGATCGTGAAGCGCAGCGACGGCACCAAGGTTCTCATCCTGAGCATGCATCTGGACGAGGTGTGCGTGCGCGAAAGCCTGAAGGCCGGCGCCCGCGGCTATCTCCTGAAGGACTCCGAAGACCTCGACCTCGTGAACGCCGTGAAGATGCTCGCGCAGGGCCGGTCGTTCTTCAGCCCAGCGATCTCGAAAATGCTGCTCGAAGGGTACGTCGGCGAGGGTCGCGGGCCGCAGGCGGAGGACAACCTCGGGCTCCTCACCGATCGGGAACGTGAGGTGCTGCAGCTCATCGCCGAGGGCAAGACGAACAAGGAGATCGCGACCCGGCTCGACGTGAGCGTCAACACCGTGGAGACGCACCGCAAGCACACCATGGAGAAGCTCGATCTGCACAACACCGCCGAGATCGTGCGCTTCGCGGTTCGGAAGAAGATCGTCGACTGAGCGACGAAGTCGTTCAGCCCACGGCGTCGGCCAGCATCGCCGCCGTACGCTGCCCGTCGATCGCGGCCGACATGATGCCGCCGGCGTAGCCGGCTCCCTCACCGCAGGGAAAGAGACCGGGCGCCTGGGGGTGCATGCGCGTCCTCGGATCACGCGGGATGCGCACCGGCGATGACGTGCGCGTCTCGACCGCGACCACCACCGCCTCGTTGGTGAGGTAGCCGCGCATCGTCCGTTCGAAGGCGCGGAAGCCTGCACGCAGGCGCTCGCCGATCGCCGGCGGCAGCAGCTCGTGGAGATTCACCGGACGGATGCCGGCTCGGTACGAGCATCTCGGCAGGTTCGACGATGCTCGGTCATCGACGAAGTCGACGAGCCGTTGCGCCGGGGCCACGAGTCGGCCGCCTCCCGCGACGAACGCCTCGTGCTCGAGCGCCCTCTGGAAGGCGATCCCGGCGAGCACGCCCTCGGTCCGATACGGCGCCAGGTCGTCCGGCCGCACCTCGACCACGATGCCCGCGTTGGCGAAGCCGAGCCCGCGGCTGGATGGCGACCAACCGTTGACGACGACCTCGTCGCCGGCCGTCGCCGCCGGACAGATCACCCCGCCCGGGCACATGCAGAAGGAGAAGACCCCGCGCCCGTCGACCTGGTGGACCAGCGCGTATGACGCCGCCGGCAATCCATGCGGTCGACTCGTGCAGCGGTACCGGATCTGGTCGACGAGCGCCTGGGGATGCTCGACGCGAACACCCACCGCGAACGGCTTCGCCTCGAGCGCGAGGCTGCGGCGCTGGAGGAGCGTGAACACGTCACGGGCCGAATGCCCGGTCGCGAGGATCACGCCCCGTCCCGCGACATGCTCGCCCGCGGCGGTCACCACGCCGGTCACCGCGCCGCTCGCCAGGGCGAGATCCGTGACCCGCGTCGCGAAGTGCACCTCGCCGCCACAGTCGGTGATGGTCGCGCGGAGC
>VBLA01000487.1 GCA_005879245.1 Deltaproteobacteria bacterium | reverse complement strand
GGCCGCGCTGGCGCGCGAGCGCTACGGGCGCGTACAGGCGGCGATGGCCCGCCAGAACGTGGGCACGCTGCTTCTTGCCACGCCCCACCTGGCACTCTTCGCGTCGGGGGCGCGGCGCGTGCAGGTGGCGGGCAGCGGCGGCACGGTGCCGACCGTCGTCGTCACGGCCGGGGCGCCGGCGCCGGTGGTCTTCACACCCGATCCGGACGGCGCGCCCCCGTGGATGCCACGCGCCGCGATCGAGCCGCTCCGCTGGGATCGCGAGCGGCAGCTCGCGCACATCGCGGAGCTCGTGGCGCCGACCCCGGGCGCGGTCGCCTCCGACGTGCTCGCGCCCTCGCTGCGAGTGTGCCTCGAACGGCTCGGACGGGAGTGCGTCGACGCAGCGCCGCTGCTCGCCGAGGCGGCGGCGCCACGCACGGCGGGCGAGGTCGCCGCCATCGCGGCGGCGCTCGCCGTGGCCCGGGCAGGGCTCGCTGCGGCCGCAGCCGCCGTGCGGCCGGGTGCGACCCCTGCCCATCTCGTCGCGGCGTTCGGGGAGAGCATGGCGGCTGCGCGGTCCGGGTTTCCCCTCGCCGAGGGGCTCGTGTGGCGGGCGAGCTCCCGCTTCACCCGTCTCGCGGCCGGCGAACCATTCTCTCCGGGCGAGCTCCTCGCGCTCGAGTTCGGGGTCTACCTCGACGGCCACGCCGGCGTCGCCGGTGGTAGCGTCGTGTGCGACGGGTCCCCGCCCTCCACGCTCCGCCGGCGCTGGTTCACGGCGCTCTGTGCGATGGCGCGGCAGTGCCGCGCCGCCCGCTCGACGGCGGACCTCCGCGCCGCCGCCCGTGCGGCGGGCGCGACGCAGGTGGGACTCCTGGCGCACGGGCTGGGGGTGGGGATCGAGCCGCCGCTCGTCGACCTCGAGATGGACGAGGACGGGCCGCTCCGCGCCGGGTCCGTCCTCGTGCTGGCACCGGTGGTCGAGGGCTTTCGCGCCACCCGCGCGCTCGTCGTCCGCGATGGGGTGGCACGGTGGTTGGAGCCCGCACCGTGACCGCCGACGGCGCGCCTCTCCGGAGGGCGCGCCTCGCGCGGCTCCGGAAGGCGATGAGCGAGGCTGCGCTGGATGCGCTCGTGCTGACGCACGCCGGCTCGGTGCGCTACGCGACCGGTGCCGTCCCGGTACACGGCGACTCGAGCGTCGAGGCCGCGCGGCCGTTCGCGGCGGTCGTGACGCCGCGCTCGGTGCACGTGCTCGGCGTCGAGCCCGAATGGGTCCCGTCGGACATCGAGGCCGCGCCCATGCCGCGTACGTCACGCGCCGTGGCGCAGACGCTCGTTGACCTCCTCGGCAGTGCCCGTGCCGTGGGCCTCGAGCGGCTTCCCTTCGCGACCGGCGCGGCGCTCGAGGCGGCGCTCCCGGGCGCGCGATGCACCTCCGCGGACGTCGCCGTCCTCGCCGCGCGAGCGATCAAGACGCCGCAGGAGGTTGCCCTCCTGCACGAAGCCCAGCGCCTGAACGAAGCCGCGGTCGCCGAGGTGCTGCCCGCGATCGTGCCCGGCGTGCGCGAGGTCGAGCTGACGGGTCGATTCCTCGCCGCCATGGCCCACCGCGGCGTGACGGCCTGCCACGTCGAGCCGCTCTGGTGCGTCTTCCCGCGTCGCCGTGCGGACGCGCCGTGGTCCTTCCCGGGCGGGGTCCCGTACCGTGAGCTCCCGTCGACGCGTCAGCTCGCCGCGGGCGATCAGGTCATGATCGACACCGGCATGCTGCACGCCGGCTACCTGTCCGATGTCGGCTGCACGTGGAGCTGCGGCGGCGAGCCGGCCGCTGCCGACCGCGCGCTCCGTGCCCGCTGGCAGGAGATCGTGGATGCGGTCCGCGCCGCGTGTCGCCCGGGGGCGACGGGCGCCGACCTCCACCGCGCCGCACGCCGGGCGACGGGGGCCGACGGACCCGCGCCCTGGCCTGTCCCGCTCTACCTGGCGCACGGCCTCGGCATCGGTGGTGTCGAGCCGCCCTTCATCGGGACCGACCTCGGGCTTGCGGCGGAGGAGCGTATGATCCTGGCGCCGGGCATGGTCCTCGTGCTCGAGCCCTGCGCCTGGGAGGAGGGTCTCGGCGCCTATCGTGCCGAGCAGGCGCTCGTCGTGACGCCGTCCGGCCACGAGCT
>VBLA01000486.1 GCA_005879245.1 Deltaproteobacteria bacterium | reverse complement strand
CCGAGATCGCGGAGGAGGGATTGCAGCTGGTTCACGAGGGACTGCCGATCCTTCACCACGGGCCACACGCGCCGGTGGCGCTTGTCCACGAGCGCTGGGAGCGAGAGGATGTAAGCGTCGATCGAATCCACCTGGAGCTTCGTGCGAACGCAGAGGTCAATGAGCGCGGCTTGCTGGGTGCTGACGGCGTCCGGGCCTCCGAGGTCTGCGACCAGGGCGCCGCGCCAGGCCTGGAGCTCACGGCCGAGCGCTGTCCGTGTCGATGGCAACGCCCGCGAGCCGAGCACGGCCACGGCCTTCTTGAGCGTGTAGACGCCACTCTTCAGGTTCGGACGGCGGACTTTCCGCCGAGATGGTGATGCGTTCACTGCCCCAATGGGAAGCCACATAGAAGCCACATACGCTGGAAAGACCACCGGCGTTTCGAAGGGTTACGACGGCCCACTTGATTTCCATTCAAGAGGTCAAGGGGCAAAATCCGCCGCACATGGCCAAGGCTAAGATTGGTCGCAACGCCCCCTGTCCGTGTGGCAGCGGGAAAAAGTTCAAGAACTGTTGTCTCCCCCGTGCAGTGCCGCCGCCCCGCAGCGGGCAGTGGCCTCCTGCTGATCCCTGGGCGGCTCGTGTCGACAGCGCGATCAGGCGGGCAGGCACCCCCCACGGCACCCCGGTGCCCTCGATCATCTGGAAGGGCTACCGATTCCGAGCGGTCGGAAGTCGCCTGCACTCGCGGCCACCTGGAGAGACATTTCACGAGTTCATCGTGCATCAGGTCAAGTGGACCCTTGGCAAGGAGTGGCACGATGAGCAGATCAAGCGGCCGCCGGACCAACGTCACCAGATCCTCAAGTGGTTCGACGCCATGCATGAGCTCCTCATGCGCAGCGGGAGTGATAGTGGGAATCGAGAAGGTGTGCGGAGTGCCCGGGCTAGCGGTGACGCGTGGGCGCTCCTGACGCTGGCCTACGACATTTTTCACCTCTTGCATCGTGGTGACCTGCCAGGAGGTCTGGTGGATCGCCTGCGCAAGGAGGATCAATTCCAGGGCGCGCGGTACGAGGTCGCAGTCGCCGCAATCTTCGTGAGAGCTGGATTCGAGGTGAAGTTCGTAGCCGCTGAAGGATCGAAGAAGCGCTGCGACTTCATCGCCCACGACCCCGCAACCGGGATAGACATCGCAGTTGAGGTAAAGAGCCGTCACCGAGCAGGTGTGCTGGGACAGCCAGGGCAGATAGAAGAAGCCAAGGCGGTCCGGGGGGACGTCGAGGGCCTCATCAACGACGCCCTTGAGCAGAACCCCGGCAACATGCCGTTCATGATCTTCATAGACGTGAACGTGCCGCCCGTTCCGGGAATCCCGATACAGGAGCGAGCGTGGTTCCGAGACATCTGGGATTCTATGCAGTCGGTACCTGCACCTGCACCTACACGCCCCGACGAAGCGAACGCGCTTGTCTTCACGAATTTCGCCTACCATTGGGACGGTTCGAAGCCGACGAGTGGGACCGAGTACCTGTACATCGCCTCGCAGCACCCCAAATACCCGCTAACCGAAGCGTTGTTGGGGCGTATCATGGCGGCGGTCGCCGCATATGGCGACGTGCCGGTCGAGATGTGAAGCGGCGTGCATGGCCTCGGCGGGCGCTCGCGGCGGCCCAGGCAGAGGGCGAGCTCTCTCGCGTTCTCTTGTTGGCTCCGGCCCGCTCCAGCGATTACCCTATGTGGGTTGTATGTGGGAACGCGAGCCGAAAGGGGGTCGACACCAGCCGAAAACCGTCGCGGGGACTTCTGGTGATCCCTGCACGTTTCGGCGGCTTTCGGTTGCTGTCGCGGCCCGTGGCCGAGATCGCACTCTAGAGGTCGGGGGTTCGACTCCCCTCGGCTCCACTCGCGATTCCGCATTGTTAGCACTCCACCAACTCAGCCACGGGCCTGATCTTCGCCGGTTTCTCGCCCGGGTCTCTCCGCGCCTGACAAAGGCGTCAAGCCGCCGCTCGAGCTCAGCCATCCGCTTCCGCAGATCGGCCACCTCTTCCAGCGTCGGCACGTTCCGAACCCTGGCGAGTCTGCCGACCCGCTGCTCGAGTCCGGCGAGCCGCTTCTGCAGGTCCTTAACCCCCGCCCCCGAGGCGAAGTTCAAGCGCCCGCTGACCGTTTCGACAAGACCGCCAGCCTGATTCTCGAGCGTGGCCGAGATCTGTGCGCGTCGCCTTTCGAGCTCGTGAAGCACTCGCTCGGCGCGGTCGCGGACGTCTGCCTGCACGCGACGGGTAGTCCTCAGGAGCTCTGAGACGACCTGGCGACGGCTACGCGCGACGAGCGCTTCGGTGTCGCGCCGGACCCAGCCGACGAGGCGCTCGCCTTCCGTCTGAACGCGCTTGACCGCGGCGCGCACGTCGGGGACCGAAAGACGGGACGGGTTATCCGCCATGCGGGGACCTCCGTTTCTCCTTACAGACTCCGGACATCGTGATCACGCAGATCGGTCCATCGTGATTCCGTGGATCGTTCATCGT
>VBLA01000485.1 GCA_005879245.1 Deltaproteobacteria bacterium | reverse complement strand
GAGGCGGCAACTAGAGTCCTGCCGCAACGCTTGCGATGTTGTCCGCTAAGGGCCGGGAGACGCTGGAAGTCTTGCAGGAACGGCTGGCGACGTTCCTGGCGCATCACGAGCAGCTCCAAGGGGAGCGTGCGGCGCTGGCCGCGCGGCTGACCAGCACGCTCCGCGCCTACGAGGAAGCCCTCCAGCGGCTGGGACGGTACGAGCGTGAGCGGGTCGAGATGAAGGCGCGTCTCGAGCGGATTCTCAGCCGAATCGGGCCGTCCTCCCCGAGCGGGGACTGATCTCGTGCCGCGCCCGTTCAACGTCACCATTCTGGGGCTTCCCTTCACGGTCCAGAGCGACGAGGACGAGGCCTACGTGCACGAGCTGGCCGCATTCCTCGAGGGGAGGATGCGGCGCGCCGCGTCGGCGGGAGGGACGCTGGCGGTTGCCGTCCTGGCCGCGTTGCACATCGCTGACGAATTGCATAAACTCCAGCGCGACTTCGCTCAGTTAACGAGGCAGATCGAGGATTTGTCACGGAACCTCGCACGTACTCTCAAGGAGTCCGAACAGGCACAGGTGCAGATCTGACGGCTCGGCGTCATCCGGACGCCGAGCCAAGATGCCACTGGGAGGGGACGAGGTGGGGCGGTTACCACGGACAGCTCTCACGCGACCGTCGCGTACTGATGATCTCATGCGAGTGATCTTGTCGGGCCACCGGAGCCCGAATTCGACGATGCTGCCTGTAGGCGGCTCGCGACGTCCGCAGTAGCGCGGCCGCCGACGGTACCGTCCTCCGCGCCCTCGCCCTGCCGCGTGTCGCAGGGATGAGGGAGAATCACGAGCAAGCAAAAAGGCGCCTCAGGCGCCGGCTGCGAGCCGCGCGGAGCCGCCTGCTTGCCGGGGCGGCGGCGGGGCTCTCGGTGAAGGTGTGCGCGCGGACGGTCGAGCTGCCGATGTTCGTCGCGGCGCGCCACCTGGTCGCCTACGTTCCGAGCGAAAACGAGGTAGATCCGGGGCCCCTCGCGGCGGCTGCCCGGGCGGCGGGCAAGGCGATCTACTACCCCCGCGTCGGTCAGGATCGCCTGGACTTCCTTTGCCCCGAGCCCGACGAATGGGTTCCCGGCCCCGCCGCGCGGGGCACGGCTCGGGCGTGGCGGTGGGTGGTACGATCGCGCACTCGCGGCGCACCCCGGCGCGGCACGGCTCGGTCTCGCCTACGAGTTCCAGGTCGTGCCGTTCGTACCCGAAGCGAGCTGGGACGTCCGGATGCACGTGGTGGTGACCGACGCGCGCGTGCTGGCCGGCGTCGAGCGCTCCGCGGACGAGAAGGAGAACCGACCATGACCATGATGGTCCTGCTCTGGGTCCTCATCGGACTTGCTGCCGGAGCGGGTGCAGTCTGGCTCTTCTACCGCTTCCGGCGCCAACAACTGGCGGCGCTCAAGAGCGTAGCCGAGGGGACCGCCTCCCGCATTTTGGAGGAGGCCCGGAAGGAAGGCGAGGCCATCCGACGAGAGGCGCAGATCCAGGGTAAGGATCTGCTCATCAAGGTGAAGGCCGAGTGGGAGGACGAGGCGCGCGACCAACGCCGGGAGTTGACGGCGCTGGAAAAGCGGGTGGCACAGAAGGAGGAGAGCGTCGCGCAGAAGGTCGAGGTCTTCGCACAGCGCGAGGGCGACCTGAGTGCGCGCGACGAGGCGCTGCGCCAGCGCGAGCGCGGTCTCGAACAACGGCGCACCGAGTACGATCGGCTCGTCGACTCGGTGCGCGAGAAGCTCGAGCAGGCAGCGAGTATGACGCGGGATGAAGCCAAGCGGACTCTCGTCGAACAGATGCTCGACGAGGCGCGGCACGACGCTGCGCGGCACATCCGGCAGATCGAGCAGGAGGGACGGGAGGAGGCCGATCGACGCGCCAAGAAGATCATCTCGGTCGCCATCGAGCGCCTGGCCGGGGAGTTCGTGACGGAACGGACCGTCTCGGTGGTAGCGCTGCCGAGCGACGACATGAAGGGCCGGATCATCGGCCGCGAGGGACGGAACATCCGCGCCATCGAGGCGGCGACGGGCGTGGACCTGATCATCGATGACACGCCCGAAGTGGTCGTCATCTCGTGCCACAATCCGATCCGCCGTGAGCTGGCACGGCTGGCGCTCGAGCGACTGGTGTCAGACGGCCGCATCCACCCGGGCCGGATCGAGGAGGTCGTGCGCAAGGCCGAACAGGATCTCGATGCCGCCGTCCGCGAGGCGGGGCAGCGTGCCGTGCTCGAGGTCGGGGTGCACGGCATCCATCCCGAGCTCGTGAAGCTGATCGGTATGCTGAAGTACCGCTACAGCTACGCCCAGAACGTATTGATGCATTCGATCGAGGCGGCCTTCATCGCGGGGGCGATGGCCGCCGAGCTGGGGCTGAACGAAAAGCAAGCGCGTCGCGCGGCGCTGCTCCACGACATCGGCAAGGCGCTCACCCACGAGGTCGAGGGCTCGCACGCCATCATCGGGGGCGAGATCGCCCGCAAGTACGGCGAGTCGGCAAAGATCGTGAACGCCATCGCGGCGCATCATGAGGAAGTGCGGGCCGAGACGATTCTCGCCCCGCTCGTGGATGCGGCCGACGCCCTCTCGGGCGCTCGTCCGGGCGCACGGCGCGAGGTGCTCGAGAGCTACGTGAAGCGCCTCGAGGATCTCGAGCGCATCAGCAGCTCGTTCCGGGGGGTCGAGAAGTCGTTCGCCGTACAGGCCGGCCGGGAGATCCGCATCATCGTCGATCCCGGGACGGTCCCCGACGACCAGGCGGCGCTCCTCGCACGGGACGTCGCCCGGAAGATCGAGCAAGAGATGACCTACCCCGGGCAGATCAAGGTGACAGTCATTCGAGAGACGCGGGCGAGCGACCTCGCGCGCTGACCGATGCGGCTGCTTTTTCTCGGGGACGTTGTTGGGCGACCGGGCCGGCGCGCGCTGGCGGCGTTCCTTCCTCGCCTGATGGCGCGCGAAAGCATCCAGTTCGTCATCGCCAACGGCGAGAATGCGTCGGGGGGAAAGGGCATCGACCCCCGCAGCGCCGAGGAGCTATACGAGTCGGGTGTGGATGTCGTCACGACGGGAAATCACGTCTGGCAGAACCGCGACATCATCCCGTACATGCGCGAGACGGATCGCCTGCTGCGCCCGCTCAACTTCGCGCGGGACGTGCCGGGGCTCGGGTGGACCGTACAGACGGCGCGTCGCTCGGACGTGCGCGTCGGCGTTCTCAACCTGATCGGCCGGGTGTTCATGCCGCCTGCCGAATGTCCGTTCCGGGCCGGCGCGGAGGCAGTGGAGGAACTGAGAAGGCACTCGAGCGTCATTGTCGTCGACATGCATGCGGAGGCGACCTCCGAGAAGGTCGGGATGGGCCGCTTTCTCGACGGCAAGGTATCGGCGGTCTTCGGTAGCCACACGCACGTCCAGACCGCCGACGACGTGGCGACGGGGACGGTCATCGTGCAGGGGGGGATCGTCGACGTTGACGAGGCGACGGGTCGAGCGAGCGCAATCCGCCGGGTCCGCGAGCGAGTCGAGGTGTGAACGCGTGGTGAGCCCCGAGGCGCAGCTCGCCACCCTGCGGCGTGGCGTCGTCGAGATCACGCCGGAGGAAGAGCTCGTCGCCCGCCTGGGCGAGGGTCGATCGCTGCGCGTGAAGCTGGGGGTGGATCCGACGGCGCCCGACATCCACCTCGGCCACACGGTCGCACTGACGAAGGTCCGGCAGTTCCAGGATCTCGGGCATCACGCAGTCCTCATCATCGGCGATTTCACGGCGCTGATCGGTGACCCGAGCGGGAGGTCTGCCACCCGACCGCCCTTGTCGCGCGCGGAGGTCGAAGCCCATGCGCGCACGTACGAGGCGCAAGTCTTCAAGGTGCTCCGTCGGGAGCGAACGGAGGTACGCCGGAACACGGAGTGGCTAGCCCCGCTCGCTCTCGAAGAGGTGATCCGGCTGGCCGCCAAGATGACCGTGGCGCGGATGCTCGAGCGTGACGACTTTCGCCGCCGGTACCGTGCCGGTACGCCGATCGGCATGCACGAGTTCCTCTACCCGCTCCTGCAGGGCTACGATTCGGTGGCGGTGCGTGCGGATGTGGAGCTGGGTGGAACCGACCAGACCTTCAACCTTCTCGTCGGGCGCGATCTGCAGCGCGATGCGGGACAACGGGGTCAGGTGGCGATGGTGCTCCCGCTGCTCGAGGGGACCGACGGCGTCCAGAAGATGTCGAAGAGTCTCGGGAACCACATCGGGATCTCCGAGGCTCCCGAGGAGATGTACGGAAAGCTCATGTCCCTCAGCGACCCGCTCATGCTGCGCTACTATGCGTTGCTCAGCGCTGCTCCGGAGGAACAGCAGGCGGCGGTGCGACGCGGCGAGGTGCATCCCATGGAGGCCAAGAAGGCCCTGGCGGCGGAGCTGGTGGCGCGCTTTCACGATCCCGCGGCCGCGGAGGGAGCAGGACGCTTTTTCGAGGAGCGGCACCAGCGGCGCGCGCCTCACCGGCCAACGCCGATCGAGGTCCGGACGGGTGCGGCGGACGTCTGGATCTGCGAGCTCATCCGGGAGATCGGATTTGCACCTTCCACCAGCGAGGCGCGCCGCCTGGTGGCTCAGGGCGCCGTGCAGGTCGACGGCCGGCCCGTCGACCTGAACTTCCGCTTCCGGAGAGGAGTGCACCGCCTGCTCAAGGTCGGACGCCGACGCCTGGCGGAGGTGACGTTCTCCGAACCTGCCTGAAGACCGTCCTCGGCACCCAATAAAACGGTGCTTCGAGGCTCCTCAGGGCCGTTTTCGCCTCCATGTCGCCTTGACAGTCTCGTGAGCCTGACCTATAAGAGCGGGTCTCCCCGAAGCAGCCGGTCTTTGAAAACTAAATAGTAGCGCCCTCGTTCGCGCATGCAGATGTGCGGAACGGGTCCAAGCGTAGTGAAAGACGAACAGCGCGATTTTTGTGTCGTGCTGGACCAGGTTCGCGTGTGCAGTAGCGAATCGATGCGGTCGTGCCGATGGCGCGTCCGCATTTTCTCCAGCTTAACTGGAGAGTTTGATCCTGGCTCAGAACGAACGCTGGCGGCGTGCCTAACACATGCAAGTCGTGCGAGAAAAGGGAGCAATCCCTGAGTAAAGCGGCGCACGGGTGAGTAACACGTAGGTAACCTACCCTCGAGCCCGGGATAACCTACCGAAAGGTGGGCTAATACCGGATATGACCACGGGAGTCACGGCTCCTGCGGTGAAAGGTGGCCTCTGCTTGCAAGCTACCACTCTTGGATGGGCCTGCGCGCCATTAGCTAGTTGGCGGGGTAAAAGCCCACCAAGGCGATGATGGCTAGCTGGTCTGAGAGGATGGCCAGCCACACTGGGACTGAAACACGGCCCAGACTCCTACGGGAGGCAGCAGTGGGGGATCTTGCGCAATGGGCGAAAGCCTGACGCAGCGACGCCGCGTGGGTGATGAAGGCCTTCGGGTCGTAAAGCCCTGTCGAGGGGGACGAAACGGTTTCGACCTAACACGTCGGAGCCCTGACGGTACCCCTAAAGGAAGCACCGGCTAACTCCGTGCCAGCAGCCGCGGTAATACGGAGG
>VBLA01000484.1 GCA_005879245.1 Deltaproteobacteria bacterium | reverse complement strand
CACCGCACCGCCCGCGCCCGATCCGATCACGCAGGCGTCGGCGGTCTCCTCGACCGTGCCGCGCACCGCGGGGAACTGGAGCGGCCGGAGCCGCGGCCCCGGACGCGGCGGACGGTCGTCGAGACAGTCGTGCTGGTAGCCGAGCGCGGCCTCGACCCGCGGGTCGGCGCAGAACGCTGCGAGGCAGACCATGCGGAGCAGCGTGAGGGGCATCCGTCGCCACGGCGCGCGGCTTGCCGAGCACTGCTCCACCCAGGCGGCCCGCGCGGACGGCGCGAGGCGGCTGAACGGTCGGAGATGCCGCGAGGCGAGCGGGCCTGCCTCCCAGGCACGGAGGAGCACGCGCAGCTGGGTGCGCGTCGACGGCGTGAGGCGCGCGAGGTAGGCCCCCACGCGACCGACCATGTCCACCTCCGCGGCGCCGACGGGGAAGGCCCCACCCGCCGGGAGGAGAGCTTCGGCGAACGTCGACACCGTGCGCGCCTCGGCGCGGGAGAGCATGCGCGCGCACCATAACCACGGCAGGGGAACGCCCGCAATTGACACTGCGAAAGGCTGGTGAATAAGCTGCCGCGGCCCATGGAGCACCCGACCTTCAAGCAGATGATGAACGAGGTCGTGGCGTACGGGAGCTGCTGCGAGTGCGGCACCTGCGTGCTCGTCTGCCCCCACAACGTCATCGACTACATCGACGGCAAGCCGAAACAGGTGGCGAAGGCGACGGCGTCGTTCGATTTCTGTGGCATCAGCGAGGGGATCGGGTGCGACGTCTGCGCCCAGGTCTGCCCCCGACTCGGCATCCGCGAGTTCGACATGCGGGACGCCGTCCTCCCGCGCGAGCCCGGAGTCTACGAGGGGCTTTTCGGCCGCTACCGGCGGATCGTCGCCGCCCGCTGCAAGGACCCCGAGATCCTGGCACGTTGCCAGGACGGCGGCGTCGTGACCGCGCTCCTCTGCCACGGGCTCCGCGAGGGACTGTTCGATGGCGCCGTCGTCTCGGCGGCGGACGAGGCCATGCCGGCCGCGCCCAAGCCGAAGGTCGTCACCACCGTGCCCGACGCCATCGCGAGCGCGAGCTCCTGGTACACCTACTGCCCGAACAACCTGGCCCTCGCCGACGCCGACCGAATGGGACTCAAGCAGGTCTGCTTCGTGGGCGTGCCGTGCCAGATCACGCCGACGCGGAAGATCCAGCTCGTCGACCCGGCCTTCCTCGACAACGGCCGGAAGAAGCCGAAGCACATCGAACGGCAGACGAAGTTCCTGAAGGGCTTCGGCGAGATCGTCTCGTGCACGATCGGCCTCCTCTGCACCGAGGTCTTCACCTACGAGGGCCTCATGGTGCAGAAGCTCCAGGGCGAGATGGGGATCCCCCTGACGGAGGTGAAGAAGTTCAACGTCAAGGGGAAGGTGCTCATCTACAAGAAGGACGGCGCGCTCGTCGAGATGAACCTCCACCGCGCGCAGGAGTACGCGCGCCCCGAGTGCCACCACTGCGGCGACTTCTCGGCCGAGCTGGCCGACATCTCGTGCGGCGGCGTCGCGTCGATGGACTGGACGATCACGCTGCTGCGGACGAAGAAGGGCGAGGAGCTCTTCGACGACATGGTGGCGCGCGGCCTCCTCGACGTCCGGTCGATGGACGAGTTCGAGAACTCGATGAAGGTCCTCATCCGCCTCACGAAGAAGCAGCGCGAGCGCGTCCCCGTCCCGCCCGGACGAACGCCGCGATACGTGAGGCCGGAGAGCTACCCGACGGTCCCGGCCGACCCGAGTCGCTGAGGCAGCCGGCCCGTCGCGCTCGGCCTCAGCTCTTGCCCCAGCGGACGACCGCCTCGGCGTACGGCTCCGGCCGCTCGAGTCCGATCAGGTGCCCGGCGCCCTCGATCAGCTCGAGACGGGCGCGGGGGATCTTCTCGGCGAAGATGCGAGCGTAGAGCGGCTGGACGAAGCGATCGCCGCTGCCCCACACGACGAGCGTCGGGGCGGTAATGCGCGAAAGACGCTTCTCGAGGCCGTTCTCCGGGATCGGGAAGAGGAACTTGGCCGCCGTCCGGAAGCCGCGCACGAGGCTGATCAGGAAC
>VBLA01000483.1 GCA_005879245.1 Deltaproteobacteria bacterium | reverse complement strand
TCGGCCTTCGGCTACGAATCAGAAGGTCGGGTGTTCGAATCACCCTGGGCGCACTCCCGAAGTTCAAGTAGTTAGGCCCTCTCTCCAACCGAGCACGCATCCTTGGTCACCGTTTCGGGTACGACTTGGTCACCGCTTCGATCCGAGACGGTGCTGGGCGTCGTCGAACGCGCGGGCAACCACCGTGCGTAGGTGTCCAGCGTGAGCTTCGTCGAAGCGTGCCCCAGCTGCCGGGATACTTAGTAGACATTCTCGCCGGCAGTGATGCGCTGCGCCGCGTAGGTGTGACGAAGGCAGTGAAGCGAGAAGTGCGTCGGGAGCTTCGCCCGCTTGAGCACGCGCTTCCCATCCTGAGGGCGAGCGCTTCCCCGATGCGCAGGCCCGTCTCAGCTAGGAGCACGAACAGCGCGGTGAGGTCGCGCCCGAGCAACTTGCGAGCGTCCGGGAGGAAGACAGCGATTTGCTCCTCGGTCATCGCTTTCACCTGCTCGCTGCGCGCCCTTGCGGAAGGCGGGTCGGCCCGCGTGCCGGCCGTTGCAGTGGTGACATTGCGGTGACCAAGCTCGCGGGGCTTGTGCCACAAGGGCTTCTGCACGGTCATCTGATCCCGAATCAGAAGATCGGGACTTCATGCTCGGCTTCGCAAAGGGGGCCTCACGGCTGGGCGGTTGACCTCCATGCGAGGATGGCCGAAAAACACGCCGAATGGCGACCTGGTGGCATCTGCTGGGCGTGTACGTTGTGGCGGGAGGCTTTGCGGGAATCATTGCTTGGCGTCTCCTGAAAACCGCTACGCCGCCGGGCGTGGCATATGTCACCTTCGCGATCTTCGCGGGTGTCATCCTGCTCTATCTGCTGATCGACACCGACCGGCTCGCGGACGTCCCAGCTCTTCGGCTGGGCAATGGTCTGTATCGGTCGGAGCAGGTCCAGAGGCAGGTCAAGAACCTCCAGACCAACCTCTTCGGCGAGACGGAGCCGTTCCCTCCTGGGTCGTATCAAGTGGCTGCTACGCCGGAGGATGCGCGTTTCCCGTTTCGCATCACCTTCGATCTTGAGCACTCCCCTGAGCCTAGGTCGGTTTGGGTCTTCGAGAACGACGTGCCGATCTCACCCATGCGGTTCGACATGGCGGGCATTCGAGTTACGGTACACTCCCCAGTAGACCCACGCCCGCAGAACGGCGACTACGCGATTCGGTACTTCCCGACTCCAGCTGGGTTCGGCGAAGGTGGATTCGGGGAAGGGGGCTCGGGAGGCGCCGCGAAGTGAACGCCCACGCAGCTTGAGCGTGGCACGCATGGTCACCACGTGGTTACCACTTCATTAATGGGCTACCCTAGGGCATGGATGTCCGCCCCGCTCGCCAACCCGTTTGCGACGCCCACTCAAAAGGCCGGGGGGTTCCGCGGACCGCGCAAGATCCGCCCTGTTCGGTCCCTCCGCGTCGGACTCCCCTGCAGGCGCTGCATTTTCAGTAGGGCGCAGGGGGCACGGCATCTGCTCGGCGGCTGCGAAAGACGCGATCGACACTCCGCAAAGGCCGGTGTGCGTGGGCGCGCGGTTGACTCGGCGCGTCGCGGGTGGCAGCGTTGGTTCTTCTTGCGCGGGTCGATGCCTTCCGTGAAGCAACGGCCGGCCAGGGCCGACATCTCCTGGTGAAGTGAGCCATTCCGGGCGCGGAACTTTGGGGCGCGCCAGCAGGCAGGGCTGAGACATCTACTGATCGAATGGCGTTGCACCCGGTGAAGCCAACCACCTTACGGACTCGGGAGTCGGAGCGCTCGCTCCCGGAGGTGCGCGCCGTCTCGACCGCCGTGGCGCTCCGTGACCTGCGGCGGGAGCACGACGGCCGAGAGGTGGTGAGCGGGGTCTCCTTCGAGATCCGCGAGCGCGAGATATTCGGCCTGCTCGGCCCGAACGGGGCCGGGAAGACGACCACGCTCTCGATGATCTCGACGCGCATCCGTCCGACCAGCGGCGACGTGTGGGTCTATGGCAAGCACGTCGTGCACGACGTGACGGCCGTGCGGCGAATGCTGAACGTGGCTCCTCAGGAAGAGGCGCTCTACCCGAGCCTGACGGCGGCGGAGAATCTCGCCTTCTTCGCGGAGCTGTACGGCGTGCCGCGTCGCGACCGTCCGGGCCGGGTGGCCGAGGCGCTCGAGGGCGTCGGCCTCGCTGCCCGCAGCGACGACCGGGTCGGAACCTTCTCGGGCGGCATGCGCCGGCGGCTGAACCTCGGCTGCGCACTCGTGAGCAAGCCCCGGCTCGTCCTCCTCGACGAGCCGACCGTCGGGGTCGACCCGCAGTCCCGCGCGCACATCTTCGACGCGGTCCGGACGCTCCGCGCGCAGGGGATGACCATTCTCTACACGACGCACTACCTCGAGGAAGCTGAGAACCTCTGCGACCGAATCGCCATCATGGAC
>VBLA01000108.1 GCA_005879245.1 Deltaproteobacteria bacterium | reverse complement strand
CTCGTCTGGATCGCCGACCTGCTGCCGGACGAGATCGCAGGCGACATTCGCACGATGATCGAGCAGGCGGCACGCGTCATGAAACCCACGCTGGAACGCCAGCCTCATCCGACGCACTAGGTTTGGGGTGGCCGCGTATCCTCGGACCCCCCCCGCCAGGGGAAGACGTAGTCAACCCTCGACAAGACGGGGCGAGCCCGGCTAGAGCAGGCGCCTACGGACGGGGTCGTCCCGTCCATCTGCGCGACGTCTCCTGACGTGAGGTCCCCGTGGCATCGGGTTCGTGGCCGTGACCGGCGCGTCCCCGGGCGGGGTGCTGGCCCTCGGGGACGCGCACCACCTGGAGGTGGGGCGTGGGACGACGGACCGTCTCGGCAGTCTCCTCTTCCGGGACCTCCTGCCCGGCCGCGGCTACGTCGTGCGGGACATCGCCGCGGGCGGCTTCGTCTCCGACCCCGTCACGGTGCTCAAGTTCGACGACCATCCCGACGCGTCCTTCTATACCGGCCAGCATCTGGAGGCCGGTCTCCGGTACATCCAGGCGCGGGACGGGACGCTGCTGGCGGCGATGGTGCGCGCGCCGCTCGGCAAGACCCTGGCCGACGGGCCGTTCCCGACGGTGGTCGAGTACTCGGGCTACGCCGCCGCCGACCCGGACAACCCGCAGCCGTCGACGCTGATCGTCAGTGCCCTCGGGTTCGCGACGGTCGGCGTGAACATGCGTGGCAGCGGGTGCTCCGGCGGCGTGCTGGACCTGTTCGACTTTCCGACCACCGCCGACGGCTACGACATCATCGAGACGGTCGCCGCACAGCCCTGGGTCAAGGGGGACAAGGTCGGCATGGTCGGCATATCCTTCCCAGGCATCAGCCAGCTCTTCGTCGGCGGTGCCCGCCCGCCGCACCTGGCGGCGATCGCACCGCTGTCGGTCATCGCGGACATCTACCGGGCGCCGGGGTTCCCCGGGGGCATCTTCAACTCGGGTTTCGCGCAGACATGGCTCCAGGAACGGAACGGCGACTCGCGGCCCGCCCCGGAGGGCGGGCAAGCCTATGCCGTGAAGCGCGTGAACGATGGGGACGCGACCTGCCTGGCCAACCAGCGGCTCCGCCTGCAGACCCTCGACGCGGTCGAGTTCACGCAGTCGCATCCCTACTACGTCCCGGAGTTGATGGACCAGCGGTCGCCGATCAACTGGGTGCGGAAGATCGCGGTGCCGACGTTTCTGGCCAGCGCGTTCCAGGACGAGCAGACCGGAGGCGACTTCGCGTCGATGCTGTCGCGCCTCCCGAAGCGCCGCGACGTGAAGATCACCGTCACGAACGGCGTCCACACCAGCTCGCTCGATCCGACGACCCTGTGGAACTGGCTCGCGTTCCTGGACCTATACGTCGCCGAACGGGTGCCCGATCAGAGCCGTCTCGCCCCGATCGCGCCGCTCATCTACCTGCAGATCCTCGGCGCGAGCGCCCCGACCCCGCCGCTTCCTCCCGACCGCTTCGCCGACGTTACCGACTACCAGGAGGCGAAGCGCCGCTTCGAGGCGGACCCGCACGTCCGCGTGCTCATGGAGAACGGCGCTGGCTCGCCGACCGCCGGGCTACCGGCCCCGACGTTCCAGCTCGCCCTCCGCCAGTGGCCTGCTCCGCAGGTGCGGCCGACGGTCTGGTACTTCGGACACGGCGGGATTCTGACCCCCGCTCGTCCGAGCGCCAGCGACGACGGTGTTGACGGCTACCATCCCGACCCCGACGCTCGCCCGGCGCAGACCCTGCCCGGCCAGGGTCAGGAGCAGTCCTGGGAAGTGATCCCCCACTATGACTGGCGCCCGCTGGTCGACGGCACGGCGGTCGCCTACGCGACCCCACCGCTCGAGCGCGACACGGTGGTCGGCGGACCCGGCAGCGTCGACCTCTGGCTCCGCTCGAGCGCCGCGGACACGGATCTGCAGGTCACGCTCACCGAGGTCCGCCCCGACGGTCTCGAGGCCTATGTGCAGAACGGCTGGCTGCGCGCGAGCCACCGGAAGCTCGACCGGAAGACGTCGACGGTGCTCGCGCCGCGGCCGACGCACCTCGAGCGGGATGCCAGCCCCCTCCCGGCGGGCGCCTTCACCAAGGTCCGGGTTGGGCTGTTCTCGGTGGCGCACGCGTTCCGAGCGGGCTCGCGCATCCGTATCAGCATCGAGGCGCCGGGTGGCGACCGCACGCGCTGGGCCTTCGACACGGCGGCGACGCACGGCGGGGTGCTCGACGAGGTCTCCCGCACCCACGCCCAGCCGTCGCGCGTCGTGCTCAGCGTGATCCCGGGCGTCGCTCCCCCGGCGGGCCTGCCGCCCTGTCCGGGCCTGCGCGGGCAGCCCTGTCGCACGTACATGCCGGCGACCAACGGGGGATAGCGCTCTCCCGCAAGCCGCGCTCAGCCGCAGGCTAGACGTACTGCGAGCGATCGTGACGTATCGGTGAGAAGGCCCATCCACCGGTCCTTCCATCCGTACTTGGACGCCAGCAACCGGCGGATGCGCTCGTGCCCGTCGGGATTCGGTGCAATGTCCGCCTGACAGCGCGTCCAGCTGCCGCCTCGCCTCAGCATCACGCCCGCGGGATGAGGTGGACGACGTGCTCGCGCACCTGGGCTCGCCGAGGCTCGATGCCCGCGAGGCCCGGCTCGTGCCCTTGGAGACCGTGGGAATCGTCACGCGGCCTACCGCGTGCGTGACCGGCCGAAGCGTCCCGGACCGCGGCGCGGCCGAGTGCGGCGCTCGGCGCGTGCTCGCTCGGCGAGCGTGCGAAACCGGGGCAGCAGCTCCGGCCAGGCCCGGCCGAGGTGCCGGGCGACGGACGACGCGGACACGCCGCACTTGAGCAGCTCGACCACGTCGGCGTAGTCCTTGGTGCGCCCGGTCTCGAGTTTCATCAGGATGAGGTGCGGAGCGGAGATCACCGGCAGTGACTGGCGCGCCCGGCGATCGCGGACGAGTGCCCGCTCGTCGCCGGCGAACGCCGTGCCGATGAGATCGATCTCGATAGAGGTCTCGGGGTCACGCATGTCCGCGCCGAGGGGTGTCCGGCCGCCGGTGAACTTGGCGGTGCGCAGCACCTCGATCGCCCTCTCCAGGTCGGAGCTGTGCACCAGGAGGTCGATGTCCTTCGTGAAGCGCTCGTACCCGTGCTCGATCACCGCGAAGCCGCCCGCGACCGCGAAGCGGATCCTGGCGCTGCGGAGCAGCCGTCCCACACGAGCGAGCGTCTCGTCCGCGGGGCCGACGGGAACCTCCCGGACCCAGGCCGCCTCGAGCAGGTGGCGATAGGTCCTGAGCGCCGCAGCACGCATGCCCCCCCTTAGCTCGCTCGCCGCATCCGAGTCGAGGGGATGGCGGCCACCCTTTGACACCGACCGTCCCGACTTGCTAGCGACGTCTCGCGGATGGGTGCAGTGGGGTGCCGGGGGAAGAAGCGCCGTCGCGGGCCAATGACCGCCGCCCCACATCTCGAAACGCTCCTCTGGCGGGTCGGCCTGAAGCACGTGGCCGGCGTCGACGAGGTCGGGATGGGGCCGCTCGCGGGACCCGTGATCGCCGCCGCGGTCGTCATGCCGCCGGGGTCCTACGTCGACGGCGTCGCCGACTCGAAGGTGCTGACGGCGGCCGCGCGCGAGCGACTCGCGGAGGAGATCCACCGCCGCGCCCTCACCGTCGGGATCGGGGTCGTGGAGCCCGAGGAGATCGACCGGCTGAACATCTATCAGGCGGGACTCTGCGCGCTCCGCCGCGCGGTCGAGGCGCTGGCCGTCGTTCCCGAGTTCGTGCTCGTCGACGGACGGGAGATCCCCGGCCTCGCGATGCCGCAGAGCGCCTACCCCAAGGGCGACTCGTTCGTGTGTTCGATCGCGGCGGCCTCGATCGTCGCCAAGGTGCACCGCGACGGGCTCATGCGCGACCTCGACCGCCTCTACCCGGGCTACGGGTTCGCGCGCCACATGGGCTATTCGACGCGCGCGCACTTCGCCGCCATTCGCGAGTATGGCCCGTCCCCCATCCACCGCCGCTCCTTCGCGCCGGTGCGCGCCGCCGGCCGCGGCGTCACGGACACACAGCTCCCGCTCGCGCCGGTCACCGGCCTCGACTAGCGCGTCGCCCGGGCGCCGGCTCCGCCTTTTCCTCGGGACGAGAACGCCTATAATCGATTGGTACCCTCATGGACGCGACGTTGCTCCTGGGTCTCTACCGCCAGATGGCGCTCTGTCGCCGCTTCGAGGAGGCGGCGGCCAAGGCGTACTCGCAGGGGAAGGTGAGCGGGTTCCTCCACCTCTACGTGGGGCAGGAGGCCGTGGCGGTGGGGGCCATCTCGGCCGCCGAGCCGACCGACTACGTCGTCGCCACCTACCGCGAGCACGCGCACTACCTGGCGCGGACGGGCGACGCGCGGGGGGCGATGGCCGAGCTCTTCGGCAAGGCGAGCGGGTGCAGCGGCGGGCGGGGCGGCTCGATGCATCTCTTCGACGCCGCGCACCGGATGCTCGGGGGCTGGGCGATCGTCGGCGGGCACGTCCCGATCGCCGCCGGCGTCGCGTTCGCGAGCAAGTACCGCGACGAGAAGGACGTGACGCTCTGCTTCTTCGGCGACGGGACGGCGAACATGGGCGCCTTTCACGAGGGGCTCGCCCTCGCCGGGCTCTGGAAGCTCCCCGTCGTCTTCATCTGCGAGAACAACCAGTACGCGATGGGGACGCCGCTCTACCGCACGCTCTCGGTCGAGGACGTGGCGGTGCGGGCGCGCGGCTACCCCATGGAATCCGAGATCGTGAACGGTGACGACGTCCTCGAGGTGCGCGAGGCGGTTCGGCACGCCGTCAACCGGGCGCGCCGGGAGAACCTGCCCATCTTCATCGAGGCCAAGACCTACCGCTTCCGTGGCCACTCGGTGGCCGACCCGGCGACCTACCGTAGCAAGGAGGAGCTGCGGAAGTGGATGGAACGGGATCCCATCCGCATGCTCGCCGACCGCATCCAGACGCTCGGCATCGCGACGGAGGAGCAGCTCGGGGCGCTCGACGACGAGGTGAAGGCGCAGGTCCAGGACGCCGTCGAGTTCGCGGAGCGGACACCCGCGCCGGAACCCGACACCGTCGGGGAGCACGTGTATGCCTGAGCCCCGCGTGCTGACGTTCCGCGAGGCGCTCCGCGAGGCGATGGTCGAGGAGATGGAGCGCGACCCGTCGATCTTCCTCATGGGCGAAGAGGTGGGCCACTACAACGGGGCCTACAAGGTCTCCGAGGGCATGCTGGCGCGCTTCGGCGAGAAGCGCGTCATCGACACGCCGATCGCCGAGACGGGCTTTGCGGGGGTCGGCATCGGCGCGGCGATGGTGGGGCTCCGGCCGATCATCGAGTTCATGACCTGGAACTTCTCGCTGGTCGCGGCGGATCAGCTGATCAACAACGCCGCCAAGCTCCGCTACATGTCGAACGGGCAGTTCACGCTCCCGATCGTCTTCCGCGGCCCGGGCGGCGCGGCGCACGCCCTCGCCGCGCAGCACTCCCAGGCGCTCGAGTCGCTCTACGCGCACGTTCCCGGGCTCAAGGTCGTGATGCCCTCGACCCCGGCCGACGCGAAGGGGCTCCTCAAGGCGGCGATTCGTGACGACAACCCGGTCGTCTTCATCGAGAGCGAGGTCATGTACGCCTTGAAGGGCGACGTGCCCGCGGGCGAGCACGTGGTTCCCCTCGGGGTCGCCGACGTCAAGCGCCCGGGGCGGGACGTGACACTCGTCGCGTGGAGCAAGATGGTGCACACGGCTCTCAAGGCCGCCGACGTGCTCACGGGGGAGGGGATCGAGGCCGAGGTGGTCGATCTCCGGACGCTCCGCCCGCTCGATGAGCGCGCCGTGCTCGCGTCGGTCGCGCGAACGCACCGCTGCGTCGTCGTCCAGGAGGGCTGGCCCTTCGCCGGTGTCGCCGCCGAGTTGATCGCGCTCGTTGCCCGCGAAGGATTCGACGACCTTGATGCACCGCCGGAACGGGTGACGAATCTCGACGTCCCGATGCCCTACGCCCGGAACCTGGAGAACGTCGTCCTGCCCTCGCCCGAGCGGGTGGTGGCGACGGTGCGTCGTGTGCTCGGCCTGACGGAGGCCCCGCGCCGCCCCGCGGTGGCCGGGCGCGGACGTTAGAGGAGACGCCCCTCCCGCAGCCGATGCCGATCGAGGTCACCATGCCGAAGCTCTCCGATACGATGGAGGAGGGCAAGATCCTCCGCTGGCTCAAGCACGAGGGCGACGCGGTGGCGATCGGCGACATCCTCGCCGAGGTGGAGACCGACAAGGCCAACATGGAGCTCGAGGCGTACGACGAGGGCACGCTGGCGGAGCTCAAGGTGCCGGAGGGGGCGAGCGCGCCGGTCGGGGCGGTGATCGCGCTCCTGGCGGCGGGCGAGAAGAAGGGCACGGTCGCGAAGGCGAGCGTCCGGCAGGTTCCGGAAGAGATGCAGGTCCCCGCGGCGGGACCTCCCGAGGCGGAGCGCGAAGTCAAGCGCCCGACCATCGTGCGGCGGCCCGAGCCGGCGCAGCCCCCGGGGGCGCGAGACGGCGAACCTGTGCGGGCGTCGCCGCTGGCGCGCAAGATCGCCCGCGAGCACGACCTCGATCTCGGGGCGCTCCGGGGAACGGGGCCGGGAGGCCGCATCGTCGAGAAGGACGTCAACGCCGCACTTGCCGGGCACGAGAGGGAAGGGGGGGCAGAGCCCGCCCGCAGGCCGGCTCGTTCCGAAACCCGGCCGGCGGCGCGGGGCCGGATCGAGCTCTCCCGGATCCGGCGCACCACGGCCAAGCGTATGGGCGAGGCCAAGCGCGAGGTTCCGCACTTCTACGCCTCGGCCGAGATCGCGATGGACGAGACGGTGCGCCTGAAGGAGGGTCTGGCGGCGCAGGGTGGCGACTACGCGGGCATCACCTTCACGCACCTCGTCCTGAAGGCTGTCGGTCTCGCCCTCGCCCGCGTGCCGGAGGTGAACGCCGCCTACGACGGCGACGCGATCGTGCTGCACGACGCGGTGAACGTCGGCATGGCCACCTCGGTGGACGACGGCCTGGTGGTGCCCGTGCTGCACCACTGCGATCGGGAGCCACTGGCGACGATCATCCGGCAGGCCCGGGGACTGGTCGAGCGGGCGCGGGCCGGGCGCTTCGGAGGCGACGACCTGTCGGGTGGGACGTTCACCGTCTCGAATCTCGGGATGTTCCCGGTGTCGGAGTTCGCCGCGGTCATCAATCCGCCGCAGGCGGCCATCCTCGCCGTCGGCACGATCCGCGAGTCGGCGATGGTGCGGGACGGGAACGTCGTCGCCGGCCGGGCGATGACGGTCACGCTCTCCTGCGACCACCGGATCATCGACGGGGTGCTCGCCGGTCGATTCCTGCGCGAGCTGAAGGCGCTCCTCGAGCAGCCGCTCGCGCTCATCCTCTGATCGCGCTCGCACCTCATGCCCGAGTACGACCTCATCGTCCTGGGCGCCGGGCCGGGCGGCTACGTGGCCGCCGTCCGTGCCGCGCAGCTCGGGCTCCGGACCGCCGTGGTCGAGCGTGACAAGCCCGGCGGCATCTGCGGCAACTGGGGCTGCATCCCCTCCAAGGCGATTCTCAGCGACGCGGTGCTCTTCGCCGAGCTGAAGCTCGGTGCCCAGCGCGGCATCCTGGCGGACAACGTCCGGGCCGACTTCGGCCGCGTGATCGACCGCAGCCGTGAGGTCGCGGATCGCCAGGCGAAGGGCGTCGAGTTCCTCTTCAAGAAAAACAAGGTCGCGTACGTCCAGGCCTCCGGTCGGCTGACGCCCGGGGGCGTGCTGGTCACGACGACGAGTGGCCAGACGGAACGTCTCGCGGCGCGCCACGTCCTCCTGGCGACCGGCAGCGCCGAGCGGACGCTCCCGGGTCTCGAGATCGACGGCGCCGTCGTGCTGACGAGCCGGGAGGCGCTCGCCCGGCGGGAGCTCCCGGCGTCGGTCGCGATCATCGGCGGCGGGGCTGTCGGGGTGGAGTTCGCCTACATCTACGCCAGCTTCGGCGCACGGGTGACGGTCGTGGAGATGGCCGGGACCCTCCTTCCCGGCATGGACCCCGACCTCGGCCGCGAGCTCGAGCGGGCGTTCCGGCGCCAGGGTATCGAGGTCCTGACCGGGCACCGCTACGAGCGCCTGGAGAGGAAGCCTCCGGGGGCCGAGGTGGTGGTGGTGGGGCCCGCCGGCCCGCGCACGCTCGTCACGGCGAGCGTCCTCGTCGCGGTCGGCCGGTTGCCGCTCTCGGGTGATCTCGGGCTCGAGGAGGCGGCGGTCCAGACACGCGGCGGGTTCGTCGTCGTCGACCCCCACATGCGGACGAGCGCCGACGGCGTCTATGCGATCGGCGACCTGGTCGGTCCGCTCCTCCTCGCCCACGCCGCCTCGGAGCAGGGCGTGATCGCCGTCGAGGCGATGGCGAGCCAGGGAGCGAACGGCAGGGAGGTCGACCCCACGCGGGTACCGATCTGCATCTACTGCCTGCCCGAAGTGGCGGCCGTCGGATTGACCGAGGTCGAGGCGCGGAGTCGAGGCTACGAGGTCCGGGTCGGGAAGTTCCCCTTCCGCGCCCTCGGGAAAGCGACGGCGTCCGGGCACACCGAGGGGTTCGTCAAGATCGTCAGCGAGGAGCGGTATCGCGCGGTGCTCGGGGTGCACATGATCGGCGCCGGGGTCACGGAGCTCATCGCCGAGGCTGGCCTCGCGCGGAGCCTCGAGGCGACGACGACCGAGCTCGTCGGGACGATCCATGCCCATCCGACCCTGGCCGAAGCGTTCCGCGAGGCGGCGCTCGACGCCGAGGGTCGAGCGATAAACGCGTGATGTTCGTACCCACGGAGCATCGCGATCCGGCGCGCTTGCACACACTCGGGACGGCAGGCAAGCATCGAGCCACGGCACGGATGCAGCTCGAGATCGGGATCGCGGGGCGGGTGGACTACCAGCAGGCGCTCGTCTGGCAGGAAGGGCTCGTCGCTCGGCGGCTGGCCGGTGGATCCGATGCCTTGGTGCTGCTCCAGCACCCCCCGGTGTACACCCTCGGGCGCGGTGGCGATCCCCGCCACCTCGGTGGTGCCGGGACGACCGGCGTCCCCATCGTCCGCGCCCAGCGTGGCGGTCAGGCCACGTACCACGGCCCCGGGCAGCTCGTCGGCTATCCCGTCCTCGGCCTCCGCGACATCCGCCCCGACGTGGGCTGGTATGTCCGCGCCCTGGAGGAGGTGCTCATCGGGGTGGTCGGGGATCTCGGCGTCCCGGCCGGTCGGCGGCCCGGGCTCCCGGGGGTGTGGTGCGACGGTCGCAAGATCGCCTCGGTCGGCGTGGCGATCAGGCGGTGGGTGACATGGCACGGGTTCGCGCTGAACGTCGGAAAGGACCTGAGCGGCTTCGCCGCGATCACCCCGTGCGGGATCACGGGCGTCGAGATGACCTCGATCGAGGGTGAGGGTGGCCCGGGTGACGTTCGTGCGGTCATCCCGTTCGTGGTCTCACGTTTCGTGTCGGTGTTTGGATACGCGGGATGGCGATCGCTCGAGGAATCGCTCCCGGAGGCGACCGCGTGAGCGCGGCCGTGGTGAGGCGCCTTCCGCCCTGGCTCAAGGTGCGAGCTCCGGGCGGCGCTGGCTTCGCCGAGACGATGGCGACGGTGAAGGAGCTCGGGCTGCACACCGTCTGCCAGGAAGCGCGATGTCCGAATATCGGTGAATGTTGGGGGCACAAGACCGCGACTTTCATGCTCCTCGGCGACACGTGCACCCGGAACTGCTCGTTCTGTGCCGTCACTCATGGACGACCACTGGCCGTCGACCCGGCTGAGCCGGTGCGCGTCGCCGAGGCCATCGCGCGTCTTGGTCTCCGCCACGTCGTCGTCACTTCCGTCAACCGTGACGATCTCTCCGACGGCGGCGCCGCGCACTTCGCCGCGACCGCTAGTGCGATAAGGCACCGGCTTCCCGACTGCCGCGTCGAGGTGCTCGTCCCCGATTTCCAGGGCGACCTCCGAGCGGTCGAGACCGTTGCCGCGGCACCGATCGACATCTTCAACCACAACCTCGAGACGATCCCTCGTCTGTACAAACGTGTGCGCCCGGGCGCCCGCTACGAGCGGTCGCTCGGCGTCCTGGCGCACGCGCGATCGGCCCGGCCGAGGCTGCTCACCAAGGCGGGGCTGATGCTCGGGCTCGGTGAGTCCGATGATGAGCTGATCAGTGTTTTCGAAGACTTACGCCGCGTGGGCTGCGATGTTCTGACCCTCGGTCAGTACCTCAGGCCGTCACCGGCACATCTACCCGTCGAGCACTACGTGCGCCCGGAGCAGTTCGCGGTGCTCCGGGAGCAGGCCCTCCGGGTGGGTTTCCGGCACGTGGAGGCGGGTCCGCTGGTGCGAAGCTCCTATCACGCCTGGTCCCACGTACCTGCTAAAAACTTGTAAAAGTAGCGGTTTCGGGGGCCCGGAAATATTGCCAGGGTCCGACTTTTGCACTACCGTGCCTTCCGTCCGGTGGCGTGGTGGATGGTTGGGTGGAACGGAGGGCCGCGATGTTGAAGCTGTACGATTACCCAGATTGCCCCTTCTGTCAGAAGGTGCGTGTGGTGCTCGCTGAGAAGGACCTCGAGTACGAGAAGATCTTCGTCGACTTGCGCAAGCAGGAGCAGAAGCTGCCTGATTTCCTTCGCCTAAATCCCTACGGGAAGGTGCCGGTGCTGGTCGACGAGGACGAGGTCATCTACGACTCGACCATAATCGACGAATACTTGGAGGAAGAATATCCCCTGCCACGCCTCATGCCGGAGGATTCTCAGGGACGCGGTCGCGTCCGCATGCTGGAGGATTACTGCGACAATTCCTTCATCCCCCCGACGACGATGCTCCTGGCACAGGTGCGCAAGACCGAGGGGGAACGCGACCCCCAGCGCGTCGATCAGGCGCGCGAGGAGCTGCGGCGTGCGCTCTACTTCCTCCGTGACCGGCTGGGAGCGCAGACATTCCTCTGCGGGAGCGAATTCACGCTCGCCGACGCCGCCTTCGCACCGCGCATCATGGTGCTCGGGCGCCTCGGCATCGAGCTCGAACCGGCGCTCGCCTCGGTACAGACCTGGATCGATCGTATCCGCGCCCGTCCGAGCGTACGGAGTCTCGGCCTGTAACTCCCCCCTCGCCCCGGTTGCCCGGTACGCAGGTGACCTAGCAGAGACGGCGGTCCGACGATCGCCGCCTCGTGGCGTGAACCCGCGATGACCCTGCCCGATGTCATTCCGGTTTTCCCGCTTCCGAACGTCGTCTTCTTTCCTCGCATGCCCCTGCCGCTGCACATCTTCGAGCCGCGCTATCGGGCGATGGTGCGCGATGCTGCGCAGGGCGCGAGGTTGATCGGCATGGTGCTCCTGCGTGACGATTGGGAACGAGACTATCAAGGCAATCCGCCCATCTTCGCCACCGGTACGGTGGGAGAGATGGTACGGGTCGAAGAGCT
>VBLA01000482.1 GCA_005879245.1 Deltaproteobacteria bacterium | reverse complement strand
TCGCGCGCCGGAAACCGGAGCTCCCCGCAGCCACGGCAGCGCTGCACGACGAGCTCGTGACGGCGCGCCGCCTCCCAGAAAGGCGCCATCTCGGGTGTGAGCTGGGGCAGGGGTTTGGCGGCCGCGGTGGTCATGAGACGTGGCGCGAGAGCACGAGCGTCGAATGCGTGGAGAAGACGCCGCCGTTGCCCGAGACGAGGGCCAGGTCGTGCTTCGGCACCTGACGCTCCCCGCCCTCGCCCCGCACCTGGATCACGGCCTCCGAGACCGGGGTCATGCCCCACATGTAGAAGCTCGACAGCTGCCCGCCGCCCGTGTTGATGGCGAGCCGTCCCCCTGGTCCGGTCACCTGCTCCGCCACGAACGGGCCGCCCTCGCCCTTGGCACAGAACCCGTAGTCCTCGAGCGAGACGATCACCGTGAAGGTGTAGCAGTCGTAGAGCTCGGCGAGGTCCAGGTCCGTGACGCGGACGCCCGCCATGCGGAAGGCGGGCTCGCGGGCGAGCACGGCGCCGGAGGTGAGCGTGTCGGCGGGGTCCCCGCCCAGATGACCCTGCCCCATGCCCCAGATGTAGACGGGTGCCTTGCGCAGGTTCCGCGCACGCTCGCTCCCCGTGACGATGACCGCGAGGCCGCCGTTCGAGACGAGGCAGCAGTCGAAGAGGTGGAGCGGCTCCACGATCCAGCGCGACCGGCGGTAGTCGTCGAGCGTGAGTGCCTCGGCGTGGAGCTGGGCCTGCGGGTTCCGGTTGGCCCACCGTCGCTGGGCGACGGCGACCGCCCCGAGGTGGTCCTGCGTCGTCCCGTAGCGGTGCATGTGACGCCGCGCGACGAGGGCATACATCGCGTTCACCCCGAAGAAGCCGTACGCCTGCTCCCAGCCGCGAGCGAAGCCGTACGCGCTTGCGCTCGAGGTGCGCTCGCCGTGCGGAGCAGGGGGCTTCAACGGGGCATCCGAGAAGACGCAGGCGACGGTGTGGCACACGCCGGCGGCGATCGCCTGGGCCGCGTGCTGGATCGTCGCGCAGGCCGACGCTCCACCCAGGTGCATGGTGGCCGAGAGATGCAGGTCCCTCAGGCCCATTGCCTGCTGGAGCTGGAACGACCCCATGCCGAGATCGTTCCAGGCGAGGCCCGGGTTCAGGAGAAGCCCGTCGAGGTCGCTGCGCCCGAGCCCGGCGTCCTCGAGCGCGAGCTGGATGGCGTCGACGGCGAAGCCGAGCGGCGTCCGCCCGTAGACCCTTCCCTGCGGTGTGATCCCGAGCCCCACGATCGCGGTCGCGCCGCGCAGCGGATGTCCCGCCATGCTGGCCCGTCTACGGCAGGCGCGAGCGGGGAATCAAGGGCCGCTCAACGCAGGTAGATGAGGAAGTGGCGACGCAGGAGCTCGGCCTGATCCTGTACCGACGCGCTCCGCCGGGCCGTCATGAGCACGTCGAACAGCTCCCGGTCGCCCGCCTCTTTCAACGTCGCCGCCTCGTCGTGCAGCGCGTCGAGGATGTCGTGGATGACGCGCGGAATCTCGCGCTGCGGAATGACGAGGTCGCCGCGCCCGAGCGTGCCGCTCCAGTTCGAGGCATAGGGACGGAGGACGTTCAGGACGCGTTCGGTGAGGCCACGATCGCTGCGCATGCTCAGCAGATCACGAGGATAAACCACGCTTCAGTGGCCACGCAAGGTCACACGTGCGCTTGCGGCACGCCGGCCCACTCGCTAGGCTCGCACCGAGGAGGATGGGGGATGTCGATGACCTTCCAGCCGACCACCGCTTCGGCGGCGGTGGAAGGACTGCCGCAGGTCTTCGACCCCGCGACGGCGGCAGGTGTCGAAGCGGTGGTCCTGTTCGACCTGTCGGGACGTGAGCCCGGTCAGTGGACGGTCGTGGTCCGGGACGCCACCTGCCGTGTGACGCACGGCCGCACGATGGAGCCGACGGTCACCCTCAGCATGGACTCCGACCTCTGGCTGGCCATCGCGCGGGGTGAGAAGAGCGGACGGGACGCCTTCATGAACGGCGAGTATCAGGTCGCTGGGGACCTGATGTTCATGATGCGCTTCGGGAAGATCTTTCCCGTCGGCTGACCGCTAGGCGCTCTCCGCCAGCCCCAGGATCTCGAACGCCGGCATCGCGACCGGCAGGCGCGGCGTCGGGCTCTGGTCGGTGAGTTCGCGACGCACGCTTTCCGGATCGAAGTTGAGCGCTTCGCAGACGCGCTCATAGGCGAACGGCCAGGTCGTGTCGTGCGAGGCCAGCCACTCCCGTACCTCGCGCCCGGCACGGCTGCGGGGTCGCTTGCGGAGGATGGTGACCGCGTCCTCGAGCACCGCCGCCATCAAGCGAAGCTCACCGATGTGTTGCGTCCAGGGCCGGCCAGGAGCCAGGGCGACGATCACTTCCCCGAGCGCGTCGGTGATCTGATCGGTGGGTGTCGAATTGGGTACGGCTGAGATCACGATTGGTCCCCCTTCCCGCCGTCCGGGCCGGCATCACGCATCGCCATCGGTTGGCATTGCAGGAGCTGTGCCGGCTCAGGAGCAGCGGGATGGCTCGCCAGCCAGATGCGGCAAGCGACGACTTG
>VBLA01000481.1 GCA_005879245.1 Deltaproteobacteria bacterium | reverse complement strand
GACGCGAGGACTCGCTCCTCTTCAAGCGCCGACACCTGCTGCGTGCCCACGCCTTCTACGAGCGGCACGGCGGGAAGACGATCATCCTCGCGCGCTTCATGCCGATCATCCGGACGTTCGCGCCCGTGGTCGCCGGAGTAGGGGAGATGCGCTACCGCCGCTTCGTTGCCTTCAACGTGGTGGGCGGCTTTCTCTGGGTCTGGAGCATGGCGCTCCTCGGCTTCTCGCTCGGCCACACGATCCCCGACATCGACCGCCACATCCATCTCGTGATCCTGGTCGTCGTCTTCCTCTCGATCCTTCCGGGCATCATCGAGTTCCTGCGGAGCCGCGGTCGCGTCGCCGACCCGATGGCCTGAGGTCGCTTCCAGGTTTGACCCTCCGGTCAAAAACCGTTAGGAAATAATGGTTTGCCTGGGCGCGGGGCGTCTGCACCGGGCAACCCAAAGTCTCGCCGCGAAGCTCGTCAGAAGGTTTCGTCGAGAGGTCTCGCCGGCAGGTCCGAACGAGGTAGGCAGCCGATGGCGACGGTGATCACCAGCGAGTGCATCAACTGCGGGGCCTGCGAGCCCGAGTGCCCCAACACCGCCATCTACCAGGGGGGCGTGGAGTGGCAGGCCCCCGACGGCGCCATGCATCCCGCCATCTCCAACGACATCTTCTACATCGTTCCCGAGAAGTGCACCGAGTGCGTCGGCTTCCACGACCACGAGGCCTGCGCGGCGGTCTGCCCGGTCGACTGCTGCGTGCCGGACCCCAACATCCCCGAGACCCACGACGTGCTGCTCGCGCGCGCCCGTGCCCTCCACCCCACCGAGGCCATTCCCGACGATGCGCCCTCCCGCTTCAAGAAGGAGGGCGCCGACGCGCCGAAGGCGAACGGCCACGATGCGGTCGCAGCCGCCGCGGCGGCGCCCGCTCCGGCACCCGCGGCGAAGCCTGTGGCGGCGCCGGCCGCCAAGCCAGCGGCCGCCGCCGCGCCGCAGCGGGTGGTCGGGATGCGTGGCCGCGTCGAGAAGGCGGTTCCCCGGCCGGCGGCAGTAGCGCGTCCGGTCCCGAGCTTTGCGGGGGAGCTGCCGATCGACTTCGAGAAGCTGCTCGCCGAGCTCGGCCCCTCGCGACGACGGACATCGTCGCGGCTGGGCTCCGTCGGGTTCGCGCTCCTCGCCGTCGGGCAGGGGATCCTCGGCGCGCTTCCCGCGGGGAGCAAGCAACGCATCGCTGCGACGGTGAATGACCGCCGCTTCTTCGATCCGGCGCTTGCGACCGCGGGCAACGTTTTCCTGAACCTGCTGCTCTACCCGATCGTGAGCCTCGGGTTTGCGGTCGCGACCAGGCGGGTCGACCTCTTCACGCTCGCCGTGCACCCCTGGATCTTCCTTGGCCTCACGATCGCGGCGCTCGAGGCGGGGTTCCGGCTACGCGAGAGCTTCTTCCGGGGGGCCCCGCTCGCGGAAACGCCGCTCCGCGGGGCCAAGAGCACGGTCGGCTTCGACGGGTTCTCCGCCGGGCGCCAGGTTTTCGACGAGAAGCTCGAACGCGAGCGGCGGTACGGGTCCGTGTACCAGCTCGAGGATCGCGACGACGCGTACATCCTCCGCGTCGAGTTCCCGCGCGTTCTCCCACCTTCCACCCTCGCCGACGAGCTCGGGCTGGCGCGCGAGATGCCCGACTACGAGTACCAGCTCAGCCTGCGGGACAGCACGTTCGTCGTGCACGGCCGGGTGACGGATGCGCAGGTACGGAGGCTGACGGCGGTCGCGCCGGCCTTCCCGTCGGAGTTCACGACCCGCGTGTCGCTACGCGATCCGGTATCGGGCTTCCGTCACCGGTACCAGGACAAGACGCTCGAGGTCATCCTCCCCAAGGCGGCCGGCTAGAAGGACAGGGTGACATCGGCCGCACAGGCTCGCTCGTGATGCGCAGCGCCGTCCTCGGCTGCGGTGGCTACCTCCCGGCGCGCGCGGTGACGAGCGAGGAGCTGGCGGGCGCGCTCGGATCGACCTCATCGTGTTCGCCACCATGACTCCCGACATCTGCTTCCCGGGCTCGGGCTGCTTCCTGCAGGATCAGCTCGGCTGCCGGACGATCGGAGCGATCGACGTGCGCGCCCAGTGTGCGGGCTTCCTCGTCGCGCTCGCGACGGCGGACCGCTTCATCCGTGCGGGCAAGGCGGAGCGGGTTCTCATCGCGGGCGCCGAGGTCCACTCGGCCGCGCTCGACTTCTCACCGCGGGGCGCCACGGTCACGCCCTACTTCGGCGACGGTGCGGGCGTGGTCGTCCTCGGCGCGGCGCCGGAGCCGGGGGTGCTGGGGACGGTGCTGCACGCCGATCCCGACGACCTCGAGCGCTTCTGGTGCGAGTTCCCGGCGAGCCGCCACATGCCCGCGCGCATGGACGTCGAGGCCTTCCGGGCCGGTCGGCACTTCTACCAGCTGGAGGCCGAGCGCATGCACCCGCAGGCCGAGCGGGTTCTCCCCGAGGTGATCGGTGACGCACTCGAGCGAGCGGACGTGACGCCCGACGGGGTCGCACTCCTCCTCGTCCACTACCTCGACCATCGCGTGGCACGCCGAGCGGCGCGCGCCGCCGGCGTCCCGGACGAGCGGATCGTTGCGACCGCGGAGGCCGCGGGGCACATGGCGGCCGCCGGCATCCCCATCGCACTCGCCGACGCGGTGACCAGCGGCCGCGTGGGGCGGGGCGACGTCGTGTGTGCCGCCGCCTTCGGCGGGGGCATGGCGTGGGGGGCGGCGGTCGTACGGCTCTAAGGGAGGGACGGACGTGAGCGAGCTCGTGAACTCGCGCATCCTCGGCCTCGGCCATCATGTGCCCGAGCGGGTGGTGACCAATGCGGACCTCACCCGGCTGATGGACACGAGCGAGGAATGGATCCAGCAGCGCACCGGCATCCAAGAACGGCGGTTCATCAGCGAGGACAGGGGACCCGCGGAGCTCGCCCTGCCCGCGGCGCAGGAGGCGCTCCGGGCGGCGGACGTCAAGGCGGAGGACCTCGATCTCATCCTCTTCGGCACGCTCTCCCCCGACGTCGATTCCCCCTCGAGCGCGTCGCTCCTGCAACGCGCGCTCGGTGTGCGCGGCATGCCAGTCTTCGACGTCCGGAACCAGTGCTCGGGGTTTCTCTACATGCTGGCCGTGGCGGACAGCTTCATCCGCACCGGTGGGGCGCGGTACGTCCTCGTCGTCGGTGCGGAGGTGCACTCGACCGGCATCGATCTCTCGACCGTGGGACGCGAGGTGGCGGTCATCTTCGGCGACGGGGCGGGGGCGGCGGTGCTGGGGCCCGAGGCGGACTCCAGGCGGGGCATCCTCTCGACCCACCTCCACAGCGAGGGCAAGTACGCCGAGAAGATGATGATCGAAACGCCGACTCACCGCTTGCACCCGCGGCTCACGGAGGCGAT
>VBLA01000480.1 GCA_005879245.1 Deltaproteobacteria bacterium | reverse complement strand
ATGGAACCGGGGCGGCGGTGAGCTCTACGCGCGGGGCTCGCCCGTCCTCAACGGACGTCGATCCACCAGGCCGGCGTTTCGCCGACCCGGGCGGTCACCTCGTCGCGGAGCTTAACCGCCACACCCTTCACCTCGAGGGCATGCTGCGCGAGCTGCTCGCGCTCCTCGGCGAGGGCCTTCTCCTCTTCGGAGCGCATCTCGGCACCCGGCGGGCGAACGCCGCCGGTCGATACGGTGTTGGCAGCGTTCCGGGCCCGCGCGCGCGCCAGTGTGGCGAGGCGCGTGTCGAGCTCACGGAGACGCTTCTCGGTCGCCCGCAGATCGCGCTCGAGCGCGTTCCGGCGAAGCGATACGTCGGCGGAGAAGGCGGCGTCGTCGGGGCCGGCGTCGGCCGGAGGCGTGAACGTGGCCTCCGCGCCGGGGGCCACCGCGTCGCCGTTCGTCGCCTGGCGGTGTGGTGCGTTCGCGTAGTGGACACCGCCGGCGGCGTCCGTCCAGCGATAGATGTCGTCCGCCCACACCGGGACGCCCAGCGCCAGCCCCAGCACCACCAGGCCGACCGTCTTCATGACCTCCACCTCCACCCCAGGCGTGCGCGAGCGCTCAGCCCGCTCGCCATACTGTGCCCGTCGGAGCGTCCTCGAGCAAGATGCCCTGCTCCCGCAGGCGCTCGCGGATGGTGTCCGCTGCGCGGAAGTCCTTGCGGTGGCGGGCATCGTTCCGGGCGGCGATCGCGGCTTCGATCTCGGCGGTGGTGAGGCCGGCGCGTCGCTGGCCCCGGGAGCGGGCGGCGTCGAGAAATGCCGCAGGTGCTTCAGCAAAGAGCCCGAGGACCGCCCCGGCGCGCGTGAGGTCGTCCCGCGCAGCGAGCGCGGCCGACCGATCCGCGGCATCACACGTGCGGTTCAGCTCGCGGAGGCGGTCGAAGACGAGGCCGAGCGCCTTCGCGGCGTTCAGGTCGTCGTCCATCGTGGCGGCGAACTCCTCGAGGAAGGGAGAGAGCGGGCCGGTGAGTGCCCCCGCCGGCGGGATCGGCGCGAGGGATCGGCCGGCCAGGTCGTCCGCGCGAGCGAGCGCCTCGTAGAGACGCTCGAGCGAGCGCGCCGCCTCCTCCAGCCGCCCAGGGCCGAAGTCCAGGGGCGCACGGTAGTGGGTGCCGTAGAAGAGGAGACGCAACGCCTCACCCGGTACCCGATCCGTCGCGTCGGCGATGCTGAGCACGTTGCCGAGCGACTTCGACATCTTGTCGCTGCCGAAGGTGATCATGCCGTTGTGCACCCAGAGATCGGCGAGCGGGACGCTGGCGACGGCCTCGGACTGCGCGATCTCGTTCTCATGGTGCGGAAAGACCAGATCGGAGCCGCCGCCGTGGACGTCGAACGGCTGCCCGAGGTAGTGCGCAGACATCGCCGAGCACTCGAGGTGCCAGCCCGGCCGACCCGGTCCCCAGGGACTCTCCCACGTCGGCTCGCCCGGCTTGGCCCCCTTCCAGAGCGCGAAGTCGTGCGGGTCCTCCTTCGCGGGGTCGATCTCCTCGCCGACCTCCATGTCCTCGAGCCGGCGGTGCGAGAGCTTCCCGTAACCCGCGAAGCGACGGACGCGGAAGTACACGCTGCCGTCGGGCGTGGGATAGGCGACACCCTGTGCGACGAGGGTGCGGCTCAGGTCGAGCATCAGGACGATGTGCTCCGTCGCGCGCGGCTCGTGGGTCGGCGGCAGGCAGCCGACCCGGCGCACGTCGGCATGGAAGGCCGCGATCTCGCGCTCGGCCAGCGCGGCGACGGTGATCCCCTCGTCGGCCGCCCGCCGGATCATCTTGTCGTCGATGTCGGTGAAATTCCGGACGAAGGTGACACGGAGGCCCCGTGCGAGGAGGTAGCGGACGAGGACGTCGGCCGACACGAAGGCGCGGGCGTGCCCGACGTGGGTGCGCGAGTACACCGTGACGCCGCACCAGTAGACGCGGACGTGGCCGGCCTCGCGGGGCCGGAGCGCCTCCTTCCGGCCGGCCCATCGTCTCCTTGCCGGCCGCGACGTCGCGCAGCAGGCGGCGCATGATCTTGCCGCTCCGGGTCTTCGGCAACGCATCGGTGAAACGGATCTCATCCGGACGCGCGAAGGCGCCAATCTCCTTCGTCACATGTTCGCGGAGCGCCTTCCGGAGCTCCTCCGAGGCGGCCTGCCCGGACTCGAGGGTCACGAAGGCCGCGATCGCCTGGCCCTTCAGCTCATCGGGCCGGCCGACGACAGCCGCCTCGGCTACCGCGGGATGGCTCACCAGCGCGCTCTCCACCTCCATCGTGCCGAGGCGGTGGCCGGCGACGTTCACCACGTCGTCGATCCGCCCCATCACCCAGAAGTAGCCGTCCTTGTCGCGGCGGGCGCCGTCGCCCGTGAAGTAGATGCCCGGCATCTGGCTCCAGTACTGCTGGCGGTAGCGCTCGGGATCGCCGTACACCCCGCGCAGCATCCCCGGCCAGGGGCGCGTGATGACGAGGTAGCCGCCCTGGTTGGGGCCGAGTGGCTTCCCGTCGCGCGTCCGGATCTCGGGAACGACGCCCGGAAGCGGCAGGGTCGCGGAGCCGGGCTTGCACGGGATCGCACCGGGGAGCGGCGAGATCATGATCCCGCCCGTCTCCGTCTGCCACCACGTGTCGACGATCGGGCAGCGCTCCTTCCCGATGACGCGGTGGTACCACATCCACGCCTCGGGGTTGATCGGCTCGCCAACCGAGCCGAGCAGGCGGAGGGTGGAGAGATCGTGACGGCGTGGCCACTCCTCGCCCCACTTGACGAAGGCGCGGATGGCGGTCGGCGCGGTGTAGAAGACGGTCACGCCGAGCTCGTCGATCAGCTCCCAGAAGCGGTCGGGCTGCGGGTGGTTCGGCGCCCCTTCGTACATGACCGACGTCGCCCCGTTGGCGAGCGGGCCGTAGACCACGTAGCTGTGGCCCGTCACCCAGCCGATGTCGGCGGTGCACCAGAAGGTGTCGCTCTCCTTCAGATCGAAGACCCACTCGGCGGTGAGGCTCGCGTACAGGAGGTAGCCGCCCGTCGAGTGGACGACGCCCTTCGGCTTCCCCGTCGTCCCGCTCGTGTAGAGGATGAAGAGCGGATGCTCGCTGTCGACGGGCTCGGGCGGGCAGTCGGGCGAGGCAGCGGCCACCAGCTCGTGCCACCAGCGGTCGCGGCCCGCCTGCATGGGGATGGGATCGCCGGTCCGCCGCACCACGACGACGTGCGTGACGCTCGGCACCCCGGTGAGCGCGGCGTCGACGTTCGCCTTCAGGGGCACGACGGCCCCGCGACGGTACCCGCCGTCCGCGGTGATGACCACGGTGGCGGCCGCGTCGTTCATCCGATCGCGCACCGCCTCGGCGGAGAAGCCGCCGAACACCACGCTGTGGGTGGCGCCGATGCGCGCGCACGCGAGCATGGCGATCGCCGCCTCGGGGATCATCGGCAGGTAGATGCCGACCCGGTCGCCGGCCCGGACGCCGAGGGCGCGGAGCGCGTTTGCGCAGCGACACACCTCGCGGTGGAGACTCTGGTAGGTGAGGACCCGCCGCTCGCCGGGCTCGCCTTCCCAGATGATCGCCGCCTTGTTCCGCCGCGGTCCCGCGAGGTGCCGGTCGAGGCAGTTCTCGCTCACGTTGAGCCGTCCGCCGACGAACCACTGGGCGAAGGGCGGCTGCCAGTCGAGGACGCGGTGCCACGGCGCGCTCCAGTGCAGGCGGCGCGCCATCTCTGACCAGAAGCCTTCGGGGTCCTCGACCGAGCGCCGGTAGAGCCGGTCGTAGTCGGCGCGGCTCGCGATGTGTGCCCGGCTACTGAAGTCGGCGGACGGAGGGAAGACGCGGTCCTCGCGCAGGACGGAATCGATCGCGGCCTCGCTGCGGGAATCGCTCATCGGCTTCCTTTCTGTCTCGCGTCACGAGGTAGGGTAGTGGGGCGGCCAGCAGGGTGCAAGCTGAAACGCTCAGGACCGATCGGGGAGCGGGCAGGACTCGCCGCCGGTCCAGGTGGCGTCGAGCGTGAAGCGCTTCGTCACCGACCAGGTGAGCCCGAAGGTGCA
>VBLA01000473.1 GCA_005879245.1 Deltaproteobacteria bacterium | reverse complement strand
CTTCCTGGGCGCCCCGACGCGCTATCTCAACCACGACGCCGACGCCCTCCACGAGCGGCTGCTGCTCGACGTCGCTGGCACCATCCGGGTGCTGCGCGAGCGGGACTTCGCCAAGGTGATCCTGCTCGGCAACTCGGGGGGCGGGTCGCTCTTCGCGTTCTACCTCGAGCAGGCAGGCACCGAGCCCGCTGCACGGCTCGAGCGCGCCCCCTCGGGCGACCGTGTCCCGCTCCGCGAGCTCGAGCTCCCCCCGGCCGACGGGCTCATCCTGCTGGCCGCGCATCTCGGCGAGGGCAAATTCCTCCTCGACCGGCTCGATCCCTCGGTGATCGACGAGGCGAATCCGACCGCCGTCAACTCCCGGCTCGACATGTACGACCCGGCGAACGGCTACCGTCCGATGGCCGAGGGGCCGTCCCGCTATGCGGCCGGGTTCCTGGCCGAGTTCCGCGCCGCGCAGCGCGTGCGCTGCGAGCGGCTCGACCGTCTCGCGCTCGAGTGGTGCGAGGAGGCCGCGTACTTCCGGGCGAAGCTCGGGGCCGCGGAGCCGGCGGAGCGCCCGCGTCTCGCCCGTTACGCGCTCCAGCGTCGGTATCTCCTCGTCTACCGGACGCTCGCCGACCCGCGCTACCTCGACCCGACGCTCGACCCGTCGGAGCGTCCCCTCGGGTCCATCTTCTCCTTCGGGCGGGACCCCGTGGTCGGCAACTACGGCGACGGGCTCGCCCGGGCGATGAGCGCGCGCGGCTGGCTCTCGACCTGGTCGGGTCTCCGCTCGAACGCCGCGCTCGAGCGGACGCTGCCCGCCGTCACCGTGCCGACGCTCGTCCTCGCCGCCCGGGCCGACATGGACATCTACCCGGCGGAGTGCCGGCGCGCGTTCGAGGCGTGCGGGGCGCGCGACCGGACCTACGGGGAGCTCGCGTGGGCGGGTCACTACCTCCATCCGGTGGGCGAGGAAGGGGCGAAGCTTCCCCACCCGCGCCAGCGCGTGGCCGACGAGTGGATCCTGCCGTGGCTCCGCGGCCACTGGCCGGTCTGATCGCCGCGTCATGCCGGCCGCCGCTGCCGAGCGGGCGCTCGCACGCCTCACGATCGGCCACTACATGCTCCGCCGCTGGTCCCTCGAGGAGGACGTCCGTCACCTCGAGCGCCTCGGCTTCCGCTCGATCAGCCTCGCGAGCACGAAGTTCGACGCCTACGGGCCCGCGCGCGCCATCCGGCTGCTGCGTGCATCGAGCCTCAGGGTCGCGCACCTCGGCTCCTACGGGCGCTTCGGCACCGAGCGGCAGACGATTCGCCGGGGAATTGATCTCGTTCGCCGCGCCATCGAGCACCTCCACCAGCTCGACGGTGACGCGCTGTTCGTCCTGAGCGGCGGGCGCGAGGGAACGAGCTGGGAGCGGGCGGCTGGGGTCTACCGCGACGCCTACGCTGCGCTCCTGCCCGAGGCGACGGCGGCCGGCATCCGTCTCGCGATCGAGGTGATCCATCCCCTCCGCCAGGATATTTCGTTCATCAACATGCTCGTTGACGCACGGGAGATCGCGCGCGCCGCCGGCCGGCGGGGTGGCTACGTCCTCGACTTCTTCCACTCGGGCTGGGAGCGGCGTCTCCTCGACACGATCCGCCGCGACGCCCGCCGCCGCATCCACGCCGTCCAGATGTGCGACTACAAGCGGGTCACCATGCGGACGATGGACCGCGCGCTCCTCGGCAAGGGCATCCTGCCGCTGCCGGCGATCTTCCGTGCTCTCGAGCAGGGCGGCTACCGCGGCTGGTACGAGGCCGAGATCATCTCCGACGACCTCGAGGCAATGGGCTACGAGCGCGCGCTCCGCCAGACGCGGGCGGCGTTCGTCCGGCTGCTCACCTGAACGCCGAGGCCGCTGCGCTGCCGTCGGTGCGTACCCGGCGGTGCTGGAAGAGCCACCGGCCGTCGACGTGCACCAGCCGGTCGCGGTACCGGCCCCAGTGATCCGGCCCGCGCTCCGTGATGGCGAGGAAGTACGAGCGCGCGGTGGCGCTCGCGGGACCCAGCACGTCGACCTCCAGGCTCGAGACGTGGTGGCGGATCAGCGGGCGGGTCGTCGCTGCGGCAAGGCGCGTCTGGGTGTCGAGGAAGAGTGCGCGGATCGCCGCGCCGCCCCGAGCCGGCGGTCGCTCGCCCGCCTCGAGCGTCGCGTCCTCGGCGAACAGCTCGAGCAGCTCGTCGATCCTTCCCGCGTCCACCAGGTGGACGTAGCGCATGACGGTCTCCCGCACGAGCTCGCGTGCGATGAGCTCCCAGCTTTCCATGGGCACCTCCGCGTGCGCCCGGTCGGCGCCCGCGCGGTCCTGGTGCCCTCAGTTGGCGACGAGCGTCAAGGTCCGCTGCTCGTCCGGCGTGATCGCGGGGCAGCCCGAGGCATAGGTGTCACCCGAGAGGGGGGGTGGGACGGTCGTCATCTGCTGGCAGCGGAGCGTCGTCGTCTGACCGACCGTCGTCACGACCGACATCTCGCAGAGCTCGGTGTACGACGCGTAGGTGTAATCGCTCGGCAGTGCCCAGCAGAGGACGTTCCCGGAATCGAGCCCGAGGTAGCCGCCGGCCCG
>VBLA01000472.1 GCA_005879245.1 Deltaproteobacteria bacterium | reverse complement strand
TACAGCTGCACGGCGAGGTTCTTGGCCGCTGCGGAGCGCACGAGCTCCTGACGGTACTCCCACTTGCCGATCGTCACGTTCGAGGCAGAGAGATTGCCGAGGACGGTGGCCCCGGAGAGCGCGGCGATCGCGCTCGGGGGCACCGGCGTCCAGAGGTCCTCGCAGATGTCGGTGTGGAGGACGAAGCCGGGGAGGTGCGTGGCGCGCACGAGCACGTCGGTCCCGAACGGCACGCGGTGCCCGAGGAGGGTGATCTCGGTGGCGCGTGCGTCAGTCGCGGGATGGAACCACCGAAGCTCGTAGAACTCGCGGTAGTTGGGCGGATACGCCTTGGGCGCGACGGCCACCGGCCGGCCCCGGTAGAGCGTCACCGCGCAGTTGAAGAGGAGGTCGTCGACCACCAGCGGTGCGCCGACGGAGACGAGCATGCTCCAGGCAGCGGTCCCCTCCGCCACGCGCGCGAGCGCCGCGAGCGTCCCCGCGAGGAGCGGTTCCTGGAAGAAGAGGTCCGCGCAGGTATAGGCCGAGAGCCCGAGCTCCGGGCAGAGGGCGTAGTGTGCCCCCTCGGCGTGCACCCGCGCCAAGATCCGGAGGTGCGCGGCGGCGTTGAACGCGGGGTCGGCAACGCGCGTCTCGGGCACGCAGACCGCGACCCGCGCGAAGCCGTGTGCACGCACGTCGAGGAAGTCGTCGCCCACGCGCGGCATCATAGCGTGGGCGCCCGGCCCTTCCTACGGCGGCGCGAGGCGTGGCACTAGCAGGGTCAGGGTGCTGAAAAACCGATCGTCATCGCGTACGGGGAGCGGGGCGCGGGGCACCCCCGAGCGCCGCCTGTGAGGTCGCGAACGCGACCTTGGAGCCAACTCGTGCCGTAGAGCGCGACCGAACCGAAGGCGACCGGGGGTGCCCCGCGCCCCGCTCCCCGTACGCGAACGCAGCGCATTCGGTTTTTCAGGAAACTGCTAACCCCCCGGCGCCGTGCCCGCGATCCCGTGCGCGATCTTGAGCGCCACCGCGATGATCGTGAGCGTCGGGTTGTAGCCGGACGCCGTCGGGAAGACGCCGCCGTCGCAGGCGAAGAGATTGTCGAGGTCGTGGAAGCGGCCGCCGGGGTCGACGACGGACGCGGCCGGATCGGTGCCCATGCGGAGGGTGCCCATGATGTGGCGCGAGCTCGGCGGGCCGACGAGCGAGTAGTTGATCGGGGTGACGAAGATCTTCTCGGGCCGCACGCCGGCCTGGGCACAGACCTGCTTCATGTAGGGCAGGTAGAACTTGCGCGTCTCGGTCTCGTAGGCGTGGTTGCTGTACGTGATGCGGGCGACGGGGCGCCCGTAGACGTCGGTGTAGCGGCGATCGAGATCGACGGCGTTCGAGCGCTGCGGCGCGTCCTCGGCCTGCATCGTGAGCCCGAGGAGATGCTGCCCGATCGCCCCGTCGCGGATGGCGTTCTTGAGCCTGATGCCCGAGCGGAGACCGAGGTTCCCCGGGAGCTGGACCGTGTAGACGTTGGCGTCCTCGGTGATCGGCTGGCCTTGTGACGCGCCGAACTCGCAGATGCCGCCCAGCGCCAACCGCGGGGTTCCGCTCCCGTCGGTGAAGACGCGGATCTCCTCGCCACCCGGCTTGACCCCCCGGAAGTCGGAGATGCCGTGCGTGACGGCGCGCCCCCGCTGACCGTGGACCCGCTGCGGGAGAAAGCCGTTCACGTTGTTCTGGAGATGGAACATGAGGTTCTGGCCGACCTGCCCGCTCGAGTTGCCGAGCCCGGCGCCGGCAGGATCGGAGAGCAGGCAGAGCCGCGCCGACTCGATCGCGCTCGCGGCGAGGATGAAGGCGTGCGCCGTCACCGTCTGGAGGTTGCCGGCCCCATCGACGTACTCGGCCGCGCTGACGACCCGTCCGCTGTGGACGAGGCGCGTCACCACCGCGTTGAAGCGGAGCTGGCAGCAGCCGGAGAGGAGCGCGCGCCTGAGCGTGGTGACGGCGGGCGAGTTCTTCGAGTTGTTCGGGCAGCCGAAGCCGCTGCAGAGTCCGCAGTCGACGCACGGTGGGCGATCGTCCGGCGCGCTCGGGTCGTAGGAGCGCGAGAAGCGAGAGTTGATGGCGGCGGGGTAGGTGTGGGGGTTGAGCGCGCCGATGCCGGGGACCGTGACCCGCGTCGCCCCGTCGGCGAGGAGCAGGGCGAAGTACATCCCGACGCCCGCCGGCATCAGGTAGGGTTGGCTCCGCCGCGACTCGTAGACGTTGTCGCCGTTGCCCTGCACGCCGTAGAACCGCTCCGCCTCGACGTAGAACGCCTCGAGGTCGTCGTAGGTGAAGGGCCAATCGGCGAAGTTGGCGCTGGCGGCGTCCGCACCGAAGCCCGGGACCGCGAGGCCGGGGGTGCGGCCGATCAGCTCCTCGACGGCCGACTTCAAGCGGAAGTCGAGCGCGTTGAAACGGGGCGTCTTGGCATCGGCGTGCTGGAAGGCGCCGCCCACTGCCTTGGGAAGCGTGTTCACGTCACCCATCAGCGTGCCCGGGTCTGTCGCGCCCGTCCGGAACGTGCGCGGCTCGAGGAATGGGTCCTGCTTGATGAAGCTCCGGACCGAGTACTTGAGCTCGTCGTTG
>VBLA01000471.1 GCA_005879245.1 Deltaproteobacteria bacterium | reverse complement strand
CGCCGCCCGCACGGCGCGGTCGATGTCCTCCTTGTCGCCCTCCGCGACCCGCGCCAGCACCTGTCCGGTGGCGGGGTTGAGCGTCTCGAACGTCTTGCCCGACGCCGCCTCGACCCACTTGCCGTCGATCAGCATCTTCCGCACCGGTGTGCCGACGAAGCGCTCCACGGCGGCCTCGAGCTGAACCGCTACACCCATGGCGAGTCCTCCTCTGCGGTTGGTGTTGACGGACGCATCGTAGGCTCGCCCGGGCGAGCTGGTCAATGAAGGTCGGTTGGGGCCCGGCGGCGCTCGCTCCGGTCCTCCGGGGTGTGCTACAGCGCGCCCGTGTCGCTCCGCGACCAGGCCGCGATCGTCGGCATCGGTCAGCTGCCCTTCTCCAAGGACATCGGCCGCTCCGAGGAGGTGACCGCCCTCGAGGCCGCGCAGCTCGAGACGCTCGACAACGGGAAACCGTTCGCGGAGAGCCGGAACGTCGACATCCCGTCCACCGCCGAGACCTTCCGTTACTACGCCGGCTGGGTGACCAAACTCTACGGCGAGACGAACCCCTCGGACGCCGCCTTCTTCAACTTCACCTTGCGCGAGCCGGTGGGAGTGTGCGGGCAGATCATCCCCTGGAACTTCCCGCTCCTCATGTGTGCCTGGAAGCTCGCGCCCGCACTCGCCTGCGGCAACACCTCCGTGCTGAAGCCCGCCGAGCAGACGCCGCTCACCGCGCTCCGTCTGGGGGAGCTGCTGCTCGAAGCCGGGGTTCCGCCCGGCGTCGTCAACATCGTCCCCGGCTTCGGACCGACGGCCGGCGGCGCGCTCGTCCACCATCCCCTGGTCGACAAGATCGCCTTCACCGGCTCGACCGAGGTGGGGAAGGAGATCCACCGCGAGACGTCGAGCACGCTGAAGCGCGTCTCCCTCGAGCTCGGAGGCAAGTCGCCCAACATCGTCTTCAGCGATGCCGATCTCGAGGCCGCCGTGCAGGGGGCCCTCCTCGGCGTCTTCTTCTGTGCCGGACAGGTGTGCTGTGCCGGGACGCGCCTCTTCGTCGAGCAGAAGATGCACGACGAGTTCGCCGAGAAGCTCGCCAAGACCGCCGCGGGGATGAAGCAGGGCCCCGGCCTCGATCCCGAGACGCGCATCGGCCCGCTCGTCAGCCAGGACCAGCTCGAGCGCGTGAGCGGTTACCTCGAGGCCGGCAAGAAGGAAGGCGCGAAGCCGCTGATCGGCGGCGAGCGCAACACGGCCAAGGGCCTCGAGAAGGGCTACTTCGTCAAGCCCACCGTCTTCACCGGCGTGCGCAACGACATGAAGATCGCCCGTGAGGAGATCTTCGGCCCGGTCGTCTCCGTCATCCCGTTCAAGGACGAGAACGACGCCGTGCTGCAGGGCAACGACACGACCTACGGCCTCGCCGCCGGCGTGTGGACGCGTGACGTCAGCAAGGCGCACCGGGTGGCGCGCGCCATCCGCGCCGGAACCGTCTGGATCAACTGCTACAACGTCTTCGACGCGGGTTCGGCCTTCGGCGGCTACAAGGAGAGCGGCTACGGGCGCGAGCTGGGCCGCTACGCGCTCGACCTCTACACGCAGGTGAAGAGCGTCTGGCTCCAGATATGACGCGGCTCGCCCGACGGGAGCGCGCCTAGGGCGCGCCCCGTCGGCCCTCATCTCCTCGGTGCATCGAATAGTGGTCGACGAAGCACCCGTGCCGCCGCGGGCGGTCTCCGTCGCGGGCTGGGGTCTTGCGCTGGGGAGCGTGGGCTTCTCGCTCGTCGCGCGGATCGTCCACCGCGGTCCCTACTATCCCGGGTTCGACGTCGTCGGCGCGGCCAACGGGCTCTTCCTACTCTCCACGCGGTCGCCGTGGGCGGCGGTGCGGGAGGTCTTCTACCAGAGCCGGCACTACTCGGCGCCCTTCCCGTACTTCGGCGCGCTGAGCGCCCTCCTGCCCGGAGGCCTCACCGCTCTCTGCCCGTGGGAGTACTGGGCGCACGCCGTCACGTTCGTGCTCTTCGGGGTCACCCTCGGCTTGATCGGGCGCGCCTGCCGCCATGCCTGCCTGCCGATCCATCCGATGCACGAGCTCGCGCCATTCCTGGACGGGATCCGCGCCGGTCGCCCCGTCGACCGATCCGTGATCGTGGGCTACTACGTCGCGCCGCAGGCGTTCGACGAGCCGGTCTTCACGCGGGAGCGCGAGCAGATGATCCGGACGATCCGGCAACGCTTCACGATGGAGCTCGAGTCGCCGGCGGACGCCAAGTACGTGCGCTTCCGGCTGGGCGTCGATGCGTGAGCGGCTCGTCACGCCGCGCGACGTCGCGTGGATGCTCGTCCTCATGGCGCTCGCCCTGGCCCCGCGCCTGTACTGGGCGAGCGGCATCGGCCTCTCCGACGACTTCATCTTCCGGGGCGAGGTCAACGCCGTCCTGAACAAGCAGATCCTGCCCGACAACCAGGCCTATCGGTTCAGCTGGTGGTTCCCCGCGGCCCTCTCGTGCCGCATCTTCGGCCTGACCGAGCTCGGGCTGATCCTGCCCTTCACCGTCACGGCGACGCTCGCCGTCGGTCTCCTCTACCTCTTCGGGAAGACGCTCTGGGGTCGGCCGGGGGGCATCATCGCCGCGCTGCTGCTCGCGGCATACCCGCTCGATTTCGCCTGGTCGACGATGGTGACGAACGACATCGTGCTCTCCTTCTACTCCGCCCTCACGATGCTGCTCGTCCTCCGGGCCCTGGCGCAGGACGATCCAGCCTGGCGGCGCCGGCTCTGGGCGCTCGCCGGTGTCACGCTCTGGCTCGCGTACCACGCGAAGATCTCCGCCCTGCTCCTGATTCCGGTAGTGGCCGTCGCTTGTCTCGCCAATCGCCAGCGTCTCGACCGGTGCGCGCTCTGGTTCCTCGCCACCGCGGTCCCGCTCTTCGCCTTCTCGTCCCTCTTCCTCTACGTGCTCACCGGCGACCCGCTCTTCCCCTACCACTCCGAGCTCGAGTTCCAGGGACTCGCCGGGCCGCTGGCGAAGGTCCACGCGATCTCGCCCGACGTCTTCTGGTACTACCCCCAGCTGCTCTTCTTCCCCGACAGCCTGGGCGATCTGGTCCACTCGGTCTATCCCCACGCCCTGCTCTTGCTGGCGGCGGTGGGGATCGTGCTCGGGCTCCGCAGCTCGGGGGTCGTCCTCGGGTGGCTCATCATCGTCTTCCTCGGCATGCAGCTGGCCGTCCTCCCGGCCGACGGCGTCTGGATCAGCGGCTTCCGCAACATCCGACACCTCCACGTCGTGGTCTATCCCTTGGTGCTCGCCCTGACCGGCTACCTCGTGGCGCTCCGAGCCCGGTCCCCGCTGGGCGCCGTGGTGTTGCTCGTCGCGCTGCTCGCCTTCAGCGGATGGCAGTGCGTGGCGACCGCGCAGAAGACCCAGATCGCCTTCGCCGACCGGCGGACGGTCTGTCGCTACCTGCTCGAGCTGCCGCCGAAGCCCTCCTATGCCGACCAGGGCATCGTGATCTGGTGCACGGTGCTCGACCCGACCAACGGCCCGCCCAAGGTGAAGGAGCTGCCGGCGGACGCCCCGAGCCGCAAGGCGCGGATTGCGACGATCACCTCGGGGTACGTGGTGACCGGCGGAGCGCGCGAACCCTACTACGGCTGTCCATCCTGCATCACGAGCGCGAGCGAGCTACCGGCGGGACGGTGGCGCCTCGTCCAGAAGTTCCCCGATCTGGTTCCGCCCGTTCCGTGGCGCGAGGAGGCCTTGCGCGTGTGGGAGGCGATCGAGCCGCCGGCGGCACGAGGGGGCTAGCGGCAGCCGAGCCAGGTACCGTCGCCGCCGCAGCGCGGGCGCGCGCCCGTCGGCGGGTTCCACAGGATGCCGGCACACTCGAGCGGATCCCCCACCACGACCGCGCTCCGCACCTCCTGCGCGTCGGGCAGGACGACCGCGCCACCCCGGCCCTTGATGATCCAGCGCACCAGGCCGTCCGTCACCCGCGAGCGGTCCTTCACGACCACGCGCGTGATCCCCCCGTGGGTGCCGGCAGGATCGGTGTAGGTCCACTGGGTGAGCGCGGAGTTCGCCTGCC
>VBLA01000470.1 GCA_005879245.1 Deltaproteobacteria bacterium | reverse complement strand
TCCCCCTTTCTGGCTGTCGGTTTCACTTCGGGAACAGGATGGCGCGAACGATGAGGTTCCAGTCCTGGGTGATGGACACCGGGATCACCGGCTGGACGTTGACCGTGTAGCGCATCGCGTTCGCCGGTCCGAACGCGAAATCCCAGTTGCTCTGGATCGGCACGCTGATAGCGAAGCGACCGGGTTCTGCGTCTTCTTTGCCAGTTCTGCCTCGGCGTCCGCACCGGTTTGAGCGGCGGCAGCATCGGAGGGCTCCGCGCGGGCGACCGGGCCGGAGACAGCCAGCACCAGTGCGATCGCGATCGATAGTCGTCCGATGGTCGCTGTCACCCCTCGTCTCCTCTCAGTCAGCTTCCGCGGTCCGCTGACGTGGACGGGTGTCGATGATCGATGCCGGCTCATGGCGAGACGCTGCTCATCTCCCCGGCGAAATGGTCGCGCACGCCTCCTGCGAGCGAGCACGCGCGGTCAGGAGACGGCGCGTCAGCTCCTGGCGGTGCCCGGAGATATCCGCCTCCGTCGCGTCGGCTCGAACGAAAATGGGCTCCTCGAACGCGAACACGACGCGAGAGAACGGCAGGGGAACGAGCGTCCGATCCCATGAGCCCACGCGAAGCACGGGTCGTGCCCACCAGGTGCCCGGGACGATGGGCAGTCCGGTCTCCCGGGCCAGCACGACCGCACCCGACTTGGCGACCAATGCCGGCCCCCGAGGGCCGTCGACGATGATGCCCGCGCTCACGGGCCTCGCGCGGAGACCGTCGATCATCGCGCGAAGCGCGTCGCCCCCGTCGCGTCCGCTCGAACCGCGAACGGCACGGAGCCCGAAGCGCTCGATGGTGTCCGCGATCACGTCCCCGTCGCGGCTCCGGCTCACCATGACCAGGCCGCCGGGGCGATCCCGAAAGTGGTACGGCAGCAACATCATGCTCTCGTGCAGGCCGGCGAAGATGATCTGCCCACCGCCGAGCACGATGCGATCCTCGTGCTCCTTCCCGAGGAACTCGAACCGGCAGGTCAAGGCCAGGACGCGGGAGAGCACGGTCACGAGGCGAGGCAGAAGCCAACGCAGCAGCCGACCGAGGCGCGAACGAAGGAGTCGGCCGCCCGGGGATCTGCGACGACGCGTTGCCGGCGAAGGGGAGGGCGGAGCTGGCAGAGTCGCCGGTGGTGTCATCTGGTCCCGCACGTCCTCGTGAGCCGGGTCGTCGGGTCACCGTCCGGGCTAGTCGCGTCCGCCTTGTTCGCCTTCTTCGCGCGCTGCGACAGGTGCTCGTCGCGGTTGCCCAGGTGGTTCTTGCCGAACTGCTCGGTCATGTAGCCCTGCGCCTTGACCTTCCCCGCTCGTCGTCACCGCGTGCCCGGCAGCCCGTCGCGAATCCGCTGGGAGAACTCGGGATCCTGATCCGCCGCCTGCGCCCGGTCGTTGACGCGGGACCGCCGCCGCAGCTCCTCGAACGGGAGGCTCGTGTCGAGCCGGCCGAGCTCGTAGGTGTACTGGGGCGTGTAGCCACTCAGCAGCACCTTCCAGCTGAAGGGCGGCGAGCCGGGATTCACGCGGGTGTGGACGAGCACGGCCGTCGTGCAGTTCGTGGTGAGGGTATTGTAGAAGGCCGGGTGGTCCTTCAGCTCGTTGATCTCGCGGACATAGTCGAGAAAGAGCCGGCGCACGTTCTCGCGCGGGACCTGGGCCCGGTAGAGGTAGACGTCCTCCCGGGGCTGCCGGTAGTTGGTGCGCACGCGGATCAGGTCCCGCTCGTCGGCGACGACGTAGTAGAGCTCGTACTGCTTGAAGAACCCTGCGAGGGTCGAATAGCTCTCGCCGCGCTCCTTGCGCGTCTCCACGGAGATCGCGACGTGGCGTCCGTCCGCGAAGCCGAAGCTCACGACGATGTGGGCGATCGCATCCCCCATCCAATACGAGGCGAGGAGGTCGGCCGACTCGAGCTGTGCCAAGTCGAAGGTCGCATCGTACCAGCGCGGCGTGAAGTCGGTCTCGGAGCGGTAGTCGAAGTTCCGGATGTTGTGGATGGTTACGCGCTCGCCGTCGATCGTGACGGAGGGCAGCACGGCGACCTCCGGCTGCCAGTCGCGATCGTTCGAGGGCGGGATGCGAAGCCACCACGCGAGGACGACCGCGAAGGCGGCGAGGAAGCCGACGAGCGTGCGGCCGCGCCGTGGCAGCAGCGCGAAGGCGAGGAGCGTCCCGGCCGCGAAGAGCACGGCGAGGAGCCGTGCGGAGGTGAGGTCCGAGTATCGGATCGCGAGCGCGGCCCAGGCCGTCATCCCCGCGACGGCGAGCCCGCAGATTCCCACGATGGCGATCCGCGCGCCGCGCCTC
>VBLA01000469.1 GCA_005879245.1 Deltaproteobacteria bacterium | reverse complement strand
CGACGTCCCGCCCTCGATCGAGTTGCCCCGCGAGCGGAGCCAGTCGCGCGTCACCCGCAGCTCCTCGTCCGCGAACCCGGGTCCCTCCCAGCCGAGCGCCTGCGGCCCCAGGATCTCGACCATCAGGGCGCGTCGCCGCTGGTTCAGCTCGGTCCCGTAGAGCTTGAAGATCGACGACTCCGGCCCCGGCCGGTGGCCGGCCTTGGCACCGTCGCGGGCGCGGGCCAACGTCAAGTCGAGGCACGCCTGATCCATCTCCACCTGCGTGATGCGGTCGCGGACGATCGGGTCAGCCACCCGGCCGTTCCGGTCGCCCACGTAGCGACGCGCCAGCTCGACGAGGCGCCGCGCGTCGTCGCGCTCCTTGAAGGCGTCCGCGATCATCGTGCGCTCGTGGCCGAGCAGTGCCTTCGCCAGGCGCCAGCCTCCGTTCACGCGACCGACGACGTTGCGCACGGGTACCCGCACGTCGCTCAGGAACACCTCGCAGAACGGCGACGCGCCGCTGATGAGGCGGATCGGGCGTACGGTCACGCCGGGAGTCTCCATGTCCATCAGCAGGAAGGTGATGCCGCCGTGCTTCGCCCCCTCGAAGTCGGTGCGGACGAGGACGAACATCCAGTCCGCCTTGTCCCCGTACGAGGTCCAGATCTTCTGCCCGTTCAGGATGTAGTCGTCGCCGTCGCGGACCGCCCTCGTCTGCAGGCTCGCGAGGTCGGACCCGGCGCCCGGCTCGGAGTAGCCCTGGCACCAGCGGATCTCGCCCCGCACGATGGACGGGAGATGCACGCGCTTCAGCTCTTCGCTGCCCTCGTGGAGCAGGAGTGGGCCGATCATCGAGAGGCCGAACCCGGTGAGGGGTGGACGGAGCCGGAGCTTCGCCATCTCCTCGGTGAGCACGCGCGCTTCCGCGGGCGCGAGCCCGCCGCCGCCGTACTCGCGCGGCCACATGGGCGCCGTCCAGCCGCGCTCGGCCATGACGTCGAGCCAGCGCCTCACGTCGTCCGGGTAGCGGGTCTTCCTGCCGCCCCAGCAGAGGTCGTCGGCCGTGCGGAGTGGCGCGTAGACGGCGGCCGGCGCGTTGGCGATGAGCCAGCGCCGGGTCTCTTCACGGAAGGCGTCGAGGGCCATGGCGGCCTGACGCTAGTCGAGGCCGCCGGCTAGTTCAACGCCGGCTCACGCCCGGCCGGGGACGGCCGGCACGACACCCGGGACCGGGGCCGCCGCCGGCCCGAGGTGGCGGCGGATGACCTCGGCCGGCACGGCGCCGGCCGCGAGACGGTGCGCCGCCCCGAGCCGTAGGAGATGGAAGCAGCCGACGGCCAGGGCGAAGCCGGCGAGGACGATGGCGAGGACCCCGACCGCCCCGGGGTCGGCGGCCAGGTTCGTCACGCTACGCGCGCCGAGCGCCCCCGCCCCCACCGCCACGATGCCGCAAAGGAGCGCGGCACGACGCACGTCGCGCACGGGTGTGCCGGGTCCCATCCCGAGGAAGCGTCGGAGCTCTCGGGCGGAGAAGTAGTCGAGGAACCAGGCCGTCGGCTCGTCCACGGCGCGGGCGGCGGGGGGCGGCAGCACCTCGTGGGTGAGGGGGTCGACGGCATCCTCGCCGTGCGCGTGTCGCCCGATGCCGGCGAGGATCGCCCGGTGCGCGGGCTCGTCGATCGGGAACCGCCAGGCGATCGCGAAGGCGAGGATCGCGAAGGTGGCGGGGGCGAGCGCGAAGATCGATTTGATGGCGAGCACGACTGCTGGCGTCTGCACGACGTTCGGCACGTAGCCGAGCGAGGCGAGGATGGCGATTGGCACGGCGGCACTTGGGATGGCGACGAACTTGGGCCACATGGTCCAGAACGCGGTGTACTGCGCCTCGCGACGGCGGCCCGTATGCAGCTCGTCGTAGTCGATGACGTCGGCCTGCATCGCGGGGGCGAGGAAGAGGCCAGCGCCGAAGCTCGAGCCCGCCCAGCCGATCAGGAAGAGGAGCGGGAGCGTGTCCCCCTCGCCCAGGAAGAACATCGCCCCGCCGCCCGTCGTCCCCATGACGAAGCTCGCCAGCCACGCCGGCCGCTTGCCGAACCGGCGCGCGGCTGCCACCCAGAGCGGCAGACAGAGGAGGCCGGCGCCGAAGTAGACGGTGAGGAAGATGGAGAGCCAGAGGGCAGGGTTCGCGGGGCGGATGACGTAGGCATTGAAGAACGGCATGAGCGTCCCCGGAATCGCGCCGGTCACGCTCGCCACCACGTAGG
>VBLA01000468.1 GCA_005879245.1 Deltaproteobacteria bacterium | reverse complement strand
TACACGACCGCGCGGCCCGGGCTCTCCAGCCGCGGGTCACCATGCAGGGACGGACTTCACCGCCTCGATCGCCAGCGCTTGGGCGTCCCACACAAACGCCAAACGACGGAGCGAGACGACAGATGCCGAAGAGCCTTCGGAGCCACGCCGCCAGCCTGGTGATCGCCGCCTGCATCGTCTTCCTGGGTGGGGCAGTCGACCACGCGGGGGCCAGCGAGTTCATCTACGGGCACACGAGCTGGACCGCCGTGAGTGGCAACACGGTCCAGTTCACGGTGCGCGGCGCGTTCCGCCGGAGCGGGATGCCCTGCATCGACCTGACCACGAACTCCCAGACCGATTGCGCTCCGGGCGACGGCTTCGCGCAGGTCGGTGACGTGGTCGTCGAGGACAACGGAGGCACGAGCCTCGATCCCGGCGACGGGAACGCTCCCGTTGGCCCGCTTTACTACCAGGTGAGCGCGATCGACCCCACCCTCGACCTGCTGACCGCGCTCGCGCTCGACCCTGCCAGCCTGCCCGCCCGCAGCACGACGATCCCCTACACCTACGCGACGGCGGGAAGCTTCACGGCGGTGATCGAGGCCTGCTGTCGCACCTTCGACCAGATCAACAATCCCTTCGAGTACCGCATCGAGACGCTGGTGAACGTCGGCAGCGGCAACAGCTCCCCGCAGAGCACCCTGCCGCCGCTCGTCCTCTGCCCCCCGAGCGGCCTCTGCGTCTTCACCGTGCCCGCCATCGACCCCGACGGCGACACCCTCCAGTTCCGTCTCTCGACGCCCGCCGAGGCCGGCGGCAGCTTCGGGTTCATCCAGCCCGGGCCACCCTTCGCCACGAATGGCGCCAGCATCGACCCGCACACCGGCGAGTACAGCTGGGACACCACGGGCGCCACCATCTCCGGCGAGCGCACGCCGTACTCGACGCAGGTCTCGATCGAGGATCTCGACGCGGGCGGTAACCCCCAGAGCAAGGTCGCCGTCGACTTCATGATCATCCTCACCTGTCAGTCGAACGCCGACTGCAACGACGGAGACCCCTGCACCGACGACACCTGCGATCCCCAGAACGGCTGCTTCCACACGAACAACACCGCGTCGTGTGACGACGGCGACGCCTGTACGGTCAACGACACCTGCAACGCCGGCGTCTGCGCCGGCCAGACGGCGCCGGACGGCACCGCGTGCGACGACGGCAACGCGTGCGACGGCGGCGAGACCTGCCAGGCCGGCATCTGCTCGCCCGGCACGCCGCCCGATTGCGACGATCAGAACGCCTGCACCACGGACTCCTGCGATCCCCTGAGCGGCTGCCAGCACACGGCCGTGCTCGACGCGACGCCCTGCGACGACGGCAACGCGTGCACGACGGGTGAGACGTGCCAGACGGGGGTCTGCACCGGCCAGGCCGTCACCGACGGCAGCCCCTGCTCCGACGGGAACGCCTGTACGGTCGGCGATGCGTGCCAGGCCGGTGCGTGCGTGAGCACCCCGGCGGCCGACGGCACCGCCTGCACCGACGACAACGCCTGTACCATCGCCGACAGCTGCCAGAGCGGCACCTGCGTGGGGACGCCCGCTCCCGACAGCACGCCGTGCGACGACGGCGCTGCGTGCACGACGGGGGACACCTGTCAGGGCGGCACCTGCACCGGCACCCCGGTCGTGAACGGCACCCCCTG
>VBLA01000467.1 GCA_005879245.1 Deltaproteobacteria bacterium | reverse complement strand
TTCTCGCCGAGCGGATCAATCAACTCGGCGGCAAGCCGAACCTCAACCCGGACGGGGTCGGCTCCCGGGCCGCCTCCGAGTACGCCGAGGGAGAGAACCTGGTCGACATGATCAAGGAAGATCTGGTCGCCGAGCGCGTCGCCATCGAGACCTACCGCGGGATGGTGCGCCACTTCGGCGACCGGGATCCCACCACCCGGGTGCTCCTCGAACGGATCCTCGCGCAGGAGGAGGAGCACGCGAACGACATGCACGACCTGCTCGTGACCCATGAAGGTCGGCCGATGCTCGAGAAGTAGGATGGAGACGGCGGGAGCAGCACAAGACGCTTCGACCGGCCCCCTGTCGCTGGTGGAGCGCTTCCAGGCGCTGGTCGCCGTCGCCGAATCGATCACGTCCTGCCGAGACCCGGAGGAGCTCTTCCGCCGTCTTGCCTGCCAGCTGCAGTGTGTCGTCCGCTTCGATCGTCTGGGCCTCGTCCTTCTTCAACCCGAGCGCGGCGTCACCAGCGCTCGGGTCCTCGAGACGTCCGGCACGGGATTCACGACACTCGCGGAGTATCCGGTCGACGGAAATCACTCCGGATGGGTGATCGACACGCAGCAGCCGCTCATCGTCCCCGATACGGCGGCTGAAACGCGCTGGCCCCTGGCCATGGCGGAGCTCCGGGGGCATGGCATCGTCAGCTTCTGCAGCCTGCCGCTGACGACCGCGCGCCGGCGGATCGGTGCACTGGGCTTCGGGAGCCGCCCGCCGCTCACCTACACCGCTACGGACATCGCCTTCCTGGGCGAGGTCGCGAAGCTCGTGGCGGTAGCGGCCGACAACGCGCTGAACTTCGACGAGGCGCAGGCCACGCAGCGGCAGCTCTCGACCGAGCGGGACCATCTCCGGCTGCTGCTCGAAGTCACGAACGCCATGGTTGCCAACCTCGATCTGCCCGGGCTCGTCGACGCCATCTCCTCGTCTCTGGAGCGAGCGATCCCGCACGAGTTCACCGCCCTCGCGCTCCACGACAAGAGTACCGGCGAGCTCGTGATCCACGCGGTCGCCGCCAAGTCGGGCGATGGGCGCAGGTATGTCGGCAAGCGCTTCACGGGCTCGGCCGCCGGCGACGCGCTCACCGCGCGAAAGACCCTCCTCTTCGGCGGAGACGCGGGTCGCTTCGCCGACACGGCGGCAGCGATGCGCGAGGCGGGCATCCGGACCGTCTGCGCTGTCCCGCTCGTCGTCGGCGATTGCGGGCTCGGCACGCTGACCGTGGGCACCGTCCAGCCCGAGGCGTTCACGCCGGCGGCGGTCGAGATGATCGAGGAAGTCGCCCGCCAGGTCGCGATGGCGGTCGCCAACGCGCTCGCATTCCGGGAGATCGCCCAGCTCACGGAAAAGCTCGCCGAGGAGCGCCTCTACCTCGAGAGCGAGATCCGCACCGAGCATCCTTTCGAGGAAATCGTCGGCGAGAGCCGTCCGCTCCGAGACGCCCTTCGGCACGTGGAGACCGTCGCGCCGACCGACGCGACCGTGCTCGTCCTCGGCGAGACCGGCACGGGGAAGGAATTGATCGCGCGCGCCATTCACGACCGAAGCGGCCGCCGCGAGCGAACCTTCGTCAAGATCAATTGCGCGGCCATCCCGTCGGGGCTCCTCGAGAGTGAGCTCTTCGGCCACGAGCGGGGCGCGTTCACCGGGGCCATCGCGCAGAAGATCGGACGCTTCGAGGTGGCCCATGGCGGCACGCTCTTCCTCGACGAGGTGGGCGAGATCCCGCTCGAGCTCCAGTCAAAGCTCCTCCGGGTCCTCCAGGAGCAGGAGTTCGAGCGTGTCGGCGGCACCCGGACGATCAAGGTCGACGTCCGCCTGGTCGCCGCGACGAACCGCGACCTCGCTCGGCTGGTCGGGGAGCAGCGCTTCCGCGACGACCTCTACTACCGCCTGAACGTCTTCCCCATCCACGTCCCGCCGTTGCGCGAACGACCCGAGGACATCCCCGCGCTAGTCCGTTTCTTCGTACACCGCCTCGCCCGCCCGATGAACCGGCACGTCGAGGTGATCCCCACCGAGACCCTCGAGGCACTTCGCCGGTATGCGTGGCCGGGGAACGTGCGGGAGCTCGCCAACCTCATCGAGCGGGCGATGATCCTCTCGAAGGGGCGAACGCTCGAGGTTCCGCTCGCCGAGCTCAAACGGCGTCGGCCTCGGGCTGATCACGAG
>VBLA01000479.1 GCA_005879245.1 Deltaproteobacteria bacterium | reverse complement strand
AAGAAGCTCCGGGCGAGGTACTTCTTCATCGTGTCCATCGACCCGGAGGTGTCCATCACGCAGATCACCACTGCGTTGGACTCCTTCTTCACGTCCATGATCATGCGCCGGTAGACGAGGTCGTCGTCGTGGAAGGGGAAGCGCGGGGCTAACTCGGCGGTCTCGCCCACGTCTCCGGGCTGCTCCAGCGCCGCAGCGTCCCGATGGCGGCGGCTCGCGAGCTTTCGCTTGACACGCTCGCGGACCGTGCGCCGCTTGTCGAGCCGCACGCGGATGCCGACCTGGCGGTAACCCTTGCGCTTGGCGATCCGGTGCGCCTCGATCTGGCGCAACGCCTTCCGCTCGAGGTCGGGCAGCTCGAGGTCCTCGAACATGATGTCGATCAGCTCTTCGAGCGTGACGTCGGTCTCGTAGTAGTCGGTGCCGGGCTGATCGCCCGCCTTGTCCTCGCCGCGCTGCCCGCCCTTCACCTTGCCGACAACCTGGCCGTTCTCCGAGTCGCCGGTCCCCTGGCCGACCCCGGCGGCGTTGTCGCCGTAGACGAAGCGGTACTCGCGGATGCCGCGGATCGGGACCTTGATGATCTTGTCGCGGTCCTTCCCGATGATCGACTCTTCCGCGATGATGTCGGCGATGTTGTCGCGGATCGACTCCCGCACCTTCAGGCGGTGGCGCGCGCGATCACCCGCGGAACGGTCGCTCCGCTCGGCGTCGGCCGGCTCGAAGGGGCGGAAGATGGACTCGAGGGAGGAGCCCACGTGAGACCTTAGTGGCGGCCCGACCGGCCCGGGCTCCGGTCAGTCCTTCCAGAGATTGTTGGCGGCGTACTTCAGCACCACGTCGACGCAGCTCTCGCAGTACCCCGAATCGAGGAGGTTCTTCACCATGGCGTTGTACTTCGCCGTCTGTTCCTCGTCCCGGGTGCGCGCCTTGGTGATGATGCGGCTGATGTCGCGCACCGAGGTCATGAGTTTCTTCTCGATCGCTTCCTTGAGCGGCTCGTAGGAGCGGTAGGATACGCGCTCGCCCCGACGGCTCGCGGCCCAGAGGTAGGCGATCACCTCCTGCCGGAACCCTTCGGCCGCCGAACCGATGATCGCGATCTGCTCCTCGATCGACTTGAGGAAGCCCTCGTCGGGCTGCAGCTCCTCCTTGGTGTTGCGATCCTTCACGCGTGTCTTGTTGACGAACGCTTCGGCGTGATCGAGGTAGTTCTGGAAGAGGGCTTCCGCCTGTTCCTGATAGGAGTAGACGAACGCCTTCGTGATCTCCTTCTCGAGCATCTCCAGGTACTCCTTGTGGAGCACGTCCTGGAGGAACTCGAGGTGCTGCTTCCGGGTGTCGTCGGGGAGATCGCCCTCCTTCACCATGCTGACGAGGGACTCGCGGACGTTGATCGGGTTGATGCAGTTGCCCTCGATGTTGTCGGAGAGTGCGTTGTCGAGCGCCTTCATGATGAAGCGCGTGGAGATGCCGTTCATGCCCTCACGCTTCGCATCCTCGCGCAGCTCCTGCACGTCGATCTTCTTCGTCTTCCCCTTCTCGACGACCTCCTCGCCGTTGTAGAGCTTCAGCTTCGTCATGAGGTCGCACTTGGCGGTCGCCTCGAGGCGCGACAGGATCGCGAACATCGAGGCGATCTCGAGTGTGTGCGGGGCGACGTGGGCGCGGAAGTCGGAGTAGCGGATGATCTTCTGGTAGATCTTCACCTCCTCGGACAGCCGGAGGTTGTACGGCACGCGCACGACGACGATGCGGTCGAGAATCGCCTCGTTGGTGTGGTCGGCCTTGAACTTCTGCCATTCCGCTTCGTTGGAATGCGCGACGATCACCGTATCGACGTAGACCATCCCGTGCCGGCCGGGCGCGGGAATGACCTTCTCCTGGGTGGCGGTGATCATGGCGTGGAGGTATTCGGTCTCGTTCTTGAACACCTCGATGAACTCGCACATGCCCCGGTTACCGACGTTGAGCGCGCCGTTCAGGTCGAGCACGCGCGGGTCGCC
>VBLA01000478.1 GCA_005879245.1 Deltaproteobacteria bacterium | reverse complement strand
CCGACCGCCCGCTGCGTCTCGGCGATGTCCTGCGCGCTGCCCTTGACCGCCTGCCGGTCGCGCGCGAGCTCGCCGACCACGCACTCTGGGTGCACTGGGAAGCGGTCGTCGGCGCGACCCTGGTCCAACACGTGCGACCGCTCCGTCTCCGTCGTGGCGTGCTCTTCGTCGGGGCCGACGGTCCGGCGTGGATGCAGGAGGTGCAGTTCTTGAAGCCGGAGCTCCGCGACCGACTGAACGCGCGGCTCGGCCGAGCGGTGGTGCGCGACATCTTCGTCGTCCTCGATTCGGAGCGTTAGGCGGCTCGCTCGACGCCCACGCCGCTACCGCCGGTCATGCGCCGTGCCCCAGCGCGGATGGATGGCCCTCGGCAGCGCGGGGCAGGAAGCGCTCGCACACCCGCTCGGTGCGGGCGACCGCCTGCACGACGAGCCCGGGCACGTCGAACCGCTCTTCGGCCGCCGCGACGGCGCTCGGGTCGGCGCGCGTCGACGGGTGTCGTGGGACGAAGAGCTGGCAGCAGTCCTGGTCGGGGATGATGGAGGTCTCGAAGGTTCCGATCCGAGCGGCCTCCGCTGCGATCTCGCTCTTGTCCATGCCGATGAGCGGCTGGAGGATCGGCATGACGGTGGCGGCGCCTATGACGGCGAGGTTGCCGAGCGTCTGGGACGCGACCTGTCCCAGGCTCTCGCCGGTGACGAGCGCCTCGGCCCCGTGCTGGCGCGCCAGCACCTCCGCGATGCGGATCATCATCCGCCGGTAGAGCACCACGCGGAGGGGACGCGGGACGGCGACCACGATCTGGCGCTGCACCTCGCCGAACGGCACGAAGAAGAGCTCGGCCTCGAGCTCCCACTCGGCGAGGAGCCGGGCGAGCTCGCGGGCCTTCTCCTGGCTCGTCCGGTCGAGGAAGGGCACACTGTGGAAGTGGACGAAATCGACGCGGCATCCGCGGCGCATCATTCGCCAGGCGGCTACCGGGGAGTCGATGCCACCCGAGAGGAGCGCGAGAACGCTCCCGCTCGTCCCGACCGGCAGGCCGCCCGCGCCGGGCACCTTCTCGAGCGAGACGAAGGCGCGGCCGGGCAGGATGTCGAGCCCGACCGTCAGCGCCGCGGCTTCGAGGTCGACGGGGGCGGCGGTTGCTGCCTGGATGCGCGCGCCGAGCACGCGATTCACTTCGGGCGAGGTGAGGGGGAAGCGCTTGTCGCTGCGCTTCGTAGCGACCCGGAAGCTCCGCACGCTCTGCCCCGCGAGGTGGGCGAGGACGGTATCGCCCACGCGCGCCAGCGACTCGCCGGGGTCGGCGGCGAGCCGCACCTCGTGCGCGAGCGTGTAGTTGGCGAGCCCGAAGACCCGTCCGAGACGGGCGCGGGCCGTCGGCCACGCCGCCGGATCGTGCAGCGGCAGCAGCAGGCGCGCCGAGGCGCGCGACACCGGCCCGACCGGCAGGTCGGCACAGAGGCGCTCCACGTGCTCGGCCAAGCGGCGGACGAAGAACGGCCGGTTGCGCCCCTTGAGCGCAATCTCGTGATAGCGGAGCACGACGACGTCCGACGCGACGGGCATGCCGCACCCATAGCACAGCACTCGGAGCACGGCACCGGGAGTGTGCCTTTCCGCACGCACCGTGCGATGCTAGGGTTCGCCGTGATGATCGAGCAGCTCCTCGCTGCGCTCACCCGGGCGCTGGCGACACGCGAGCGTCACGTCCTCGCTCCCGCTGACAAGACCGTCGCCGCCGTCCTCGTTCCGCTCGCGTCCGTGGACGGCGAGCTGCACCTCCTCCTGACGCGCCGGTCACACCTCCTGTCGCACCATCGCGGGCAAGTCGCCTTTCCCGGCGGTCGCCACCATGCCGAGGAGGACCGCGATCTGCTGACGACCGCGTTGCGGGAGGCGCACGAGGAGATCGGCCTCGAGCCCGCCGACGTCCGCGTGCTCGGCCCGCTCGACGACATCGAAACGGTGAGCACGCGCTTCGTCATCACGCCCTTCGTCGGCGTGGTCCCCCATCCCTACTGCTGGCGGCCGTCCCAGGCGGAGGTGGCGGCGATCTTCACCGTCCCCCTGCGCGTCCTCCAGGCTCCAGGCGGTGCACGACAGGAGCTCTGGGACTTCGGCGGCGAGCAGATCCCGATCGACACCTACCCCGTCGCGGGTCACGTGATCTGGGGCGCCACGCAACGGATCACCCGCAACCTGCTCGACGTCATCGCGACGCTCGCGTGAGCCCGCCCTTGTCTCCCGGCTCGTCGACCGCCGGCCCCCGTCGCGGGACCACCAAGCAACGGAGCGTGTTGCCCTGGTGGATCGTGGTCGCGGCCCTCGCGGTGGGGATCGCGATAGTCGTGCTGCGGGCCGAGCCGTTCGTCCCCACCGTGACCCTCGAGGCGCCGCTCGACACGATCGGGCGGGCCACCGCACTCCGGGTGGCGGCGCATGACCGGGGAAGCGGACTGGCGCGCATCGAGGTGCGACTCGTGCCCGGAGGAGGCGGCAACCCCGCGGTCGTGGCGAGCGCGGTCTACCCCGCGCTGCACTGGGGATGGTCGCGCAGCGGCGTGAACGACGCGGTCCTCACCGCCACGGTCGACGCCGCGGCGGCCGGTCTCCCCGAGGGCCCCGCGACGCTCCAAATCTTCGCCGCGGACCACTCCTGGCTCGCGGGCT
>VBLA01000477.1 GCA_005879245.1 Deltaproteobacteria bacterium | reverse complement strand
GCCAACCTGGGCCTGCTCGTGGTCCTCGTCGGCTGGCGGCCCGTCGAGGTGCACGTCGCGCCGGACAAGCATGGACCCATCCTGGCAGGGGCGGCGAAGCCCGGCGGGCTCGCGATCCCCTTCTCGCGCTGGAGCGCCTTCGGCCGGATCGACGTCACCGAGCCCTTCCGCTCAATACCGCTCTTCGGCGGCGACATCAGCCCGCGCTTCGGCGACGTCCGGATCGAGCAGCGCATGCTCACGGTCGACGGCGCGGCTCCCGCCTTCCTCTACCGCGTCGACGGCTCGCCGCATGAGCTCGACTTCCTCGCCGGCACGTCACAATCGGCGGTCTATCGCCTCCGGCCGCGGCCCCGGGTGCTCGTGATCGGGGTCGGGGGCGCCACCGACGTGCTGATCGCGCTCCATGAAGGCGCGACGCAGGTGCGCGGCGTCGAGCTGAACGCCGTCACGGCGGAGGCGGTGCGGGACGTCTTCGGCCCGTATGTCGGGAACGTGCTGCGCGACCCGCGGGTCGAGCTCGTGGTCGCCGAGGGACGGAACTTCGTCGCCCGGGATCGCGACACCTACGACATCGTCCAGCTGAGCGGCGTCGACACCGGTGTCGGACTCGGCGCCTCGGGCCTCGGGACGATGCCGGAGAGCTACATCTATACCGTCGAGGCGATGACGGATTTCCTGCACCGGCTCGCACCGGACGGCGTCCTCTCGATCACCCGCGACATCCGCTTCGGCTGGGCGCAGCGGCTCTGCGCCGTAACCCGCGCCGCGCTCCTCGGGGAGGGCCTCGAGCCGGCGCCGCGCGTCGCCGTGCTGGAGGGCAGGGTGTGGGGCTGGGCAACGGTGCTCGTCAAGCGCGAGCCCTTCACGGCGGAGGAGGTGGACCGCCTGCGCGACTTCGCCAGCCGTTACGACTTCCCCCTCGCCTACGACCCGCTCGTGCCCACGACCGGCATCTTCGACCGGGTCATACGGGCCGGCGTGGAGCGCGAGGACAACATGGACCTCCGGCCCTCCACCGACGACTGGCCGTTCTTCTTCCTGAACATTCCCTGGACGCGTCTCCTGCCCGCCCTGCGCGGGCAACCGAGCCCGCTCACGAACCCGATCGCCTTCCTCGTCGTGAGTCTCATCGGGCTGGTCGTGCTGGCGGTCACGCTGATCGGCTGGCCCCTCTGGCGGCTCCGTCGCCGGGGGCCGTCGGACGCGCGGCTCGGGGCGATGATCGGCTACTTCGTCGCCCTGGGAATGGGCTTCATGCTGGTCGAGGTCGCCCTCATGCAGCGCTTCACCGTCTTTCTCGGCAACCCCGCGCTCGCGGTGGCGACGGTCCTGACCGCGCTCCTCGTGAGCTCGGGGCTCGGGAGCCACGCGGCGCGCGGTGCGCAGGCGAGCGGCCGGGATCCTCTGCCCGTCGCGATCGGCTGGATCATCGCCATGCTCTTCTTCTTCGCCTCGCCGCTCCTCCGGGCGCTCCTGCGCGACCTCCTCTGGACGCCGCTCCCCGTCCGCCTCGCGATCGCGGCGGCCCTGGTCGGTCTCGCGGGCTTCGCGATGGGCATGCCGTTTCCGACCGGGCTCGCCCGCGTGGCGAAGCGTGCGACGCCGTTCGTTGCCTGGGGCTGGGGCGTCAATGGGGTCGCCTCGGTCGTGGCGTCGCTCGGCAGCTACCTGCTCGGGATGGTTGTCGGCTACACGCCGATGTTCTACGTGGGTGCTGCTCTCTACGGCGGTGCGCTCGCCCTCTCCCGAAGGCTCTAGGCGACGCTGGGCGTGGCACCTCGGCGCGGCGCTGCTGTTCGCCGCGCTCGCCGTGGGTGGCCAGCGTGGGCTCGTCGCCGGGCTCGGCGACCACGTGTTCTTCCAGGAGCTGCCGGCCGGTAACGACTGTCTGCTGCACGTCTGGACCCTCGCCTGGGACCAGCACGCGCTCGCCACCGATCCCGCGGGCGTGCTCGACGCGAACATCTTCTACCCGTACCCGCGCACCCTCCTCTACTCGGACCACCTCCTCGGGCTCGCCGTCCTGCTCGTCCCGTTCCGTCTCGCCACCGCGAACCCCGTCCTGATTCACAACCTCGTCACCCTCGCCGCACCGGCGCTCGATGCGCTCGCGCTCTACGCGCTCGCGCTCACGCTCACGGGCGAGCCCGGAGCCGCGCTCCTGGGCGCCCTCCTCTATGGCTTCGCTCCGCTCCGCTTCACCGCCGACCGCTGTCAGATCCAGATGCTGGCCGCCTGGTGGCTCCCCCTCCTCTTCCTGCTCGCGCGGCGCGCCATCGCCCACGACCGCGTCCGCGACGGACTCCTCGCCGGGATCGTGCTCGCCCTCCAGGGGTTGACGGGCATCTGGAGGTCGCCGCCATCGCCCTCCTCGTTCCGATCGGGCTCGCGTACCGCGGGGTCCAGGAGAGCCTCGGCGTCTCGCGCTCGGTCGCGCTGAACGCCCTCCTGGCGCTCCGCCCGGGATCGCTCCCCGAGTATCTTCCCGTGGCCTCGTTGGGCGCCCTCGTGCTGGCCGGGCTCGTCGCACCCCGTCGCCACGTTCCCGAGCCATTCGGTAGCGAGCGGGGCCTCTTCGTCGCCGTGACCGCGGCTGCCCTCCTGCTCGCCCTCGGGCCGGCCATCCCGCTACCCGCAGGCCTGGGAGCGCTGCGAGGACCGTATGCCCTGCTCCTCGCGATTCCGGGCTACGACGCCCTTCGTGTCCCCGCGCGCATGGTGCACGTGGGGCTCCTCGGTGCCGCGGTGCTCGCCGCGGGTGGGTTCGCCGCCCTGGCGCGCCGCCTCCCGCCGCGGACGCGCGGCGCGGTAGCCGCCGTGGTCGCGGCGTGCGTGCTCCTCGAGTCGTGGCGACCGCCCGGGGCGACGATCCCGGTCGCGCCCCCGCGCGAGACCGATCGGGTCTACACGTGGCTCGCCCAGCAACGGCATGACCTTCCCCTGGTCGAGCTGCCGATCGACTACTTCGTCTCCTCGTCGATCTACCAGTACCGGACGACGGCGCACTGGCAACGCACCCTGAACGGCAACATGGGCCTTCTCCCGCCGCTCTACCCCTTCATGGTGCACCAGCTCGCGCGCTTCCCCGATGCGGACGTCGTGGCGACGCTGCGTGCCCTCGGGATCGCCCTCGGCGTCGTCCATCTCCGGGCGCTTCCGCCCGGAGCCCGCGAGCGGGTCACCGCCCTCCAGCACGATCCGGCGACGCCCCTCGGAGTGCCGTTTGCGAGCGACGATACGATCGTCCTCACGCTCGGCGAGGCCCCCCTTCCCGTCGGCCCCGACTTCCGTGGCCGCAAGCTCGATCGCGCCCGCTGGCAGGCGCGCGCCTCGCACGGCGCCGCCCTCGCCGCGCGCGCGATCGACGCCAGCCAGAGGACGAGCTGGAGGAACTGGGGCGACCTCGAGGCGGCGCTGCATGCCTGGTACGATCCCGTCCCGTTCCTCGATCGCTGGCAGCAGTTTCTCGCCAGCCAGCCTTCCCGCTTCGAGCTCGACCTCGGGGCGCCCGACAGGATGACGGCCGTGGTCCTGCGGCTGGGCGGCAGCGATCCGATGGTCGCCCCGTCCCTGCGCCTCGAGAGCTCGCTCGACGGGGCCACCTGGACGCCGCTTCCGGGGGACCTCATACCCCTTCCCGATGTTCGCGCCCTGGTCGAGCAGGCAGCCGATGCCCGCTTCGCGCTCGTCCTCGGCACCGCCGTGCCGGCGCAGTTCCTTCGCCTCTCCGTCGACGGGTTCGA
>VBLA01000476.1 GCA_005879245.1 Deltaproteobacteria bacterium | reverse complement strand
AACCTCGGCCCGGCACCCGGCGCCTTCTGGTGGTTCTCCGCTGCGGACGGGTGGCGCCGGCTCGATGACGGCATCGGCAACGCCAACGGGCCGGTGGTCGTCGACGTCGACGGCCGCTCGACGCTCGTTTTCGGAGACACGCTCGCGCAGCGCATCTATGCTTACGACTACGACGGGCGGGCGGGAGCCGTCGGCGAGCGACGCCTGTTCGCCGACCACCGCAGGCTCGGCGGCGCGCCCGACGGCTCCACGGCCGACGCCGACGGCGGCGTCTGGAGCTGCGTCTTGCGCAGCGGCAAGCTCGCGCGGCTCACGGGGACGGGGCTCGACCGGCTCCTCGATCTTCCGATGCCAAACCCGAGCGACGTCGCCTTCGGTGGACGGAGGCTCGATCGGCTCTTCGTGACGTCGATCGCGTTCGATCTGGGCGACGGGATCGCGCCGCCGCCCGAAGCCGGCTGGCTTCTCGCGCTCGACGACGTCGGCGCGGTTGGAAGACCCGAGTTTCGTTTTTCGCTCCGCTAACAGTCGACAGGAGGAACTGATGAATGCTGCCGCGTTTCATGCCTCACGACGCTACGTCGAGACGTCCTTTGGGACGGATTGCCTACGTCGAGCGTGGTTCGGGACCGGTCGCGATGTTCGTGCAGATAGCCGACATTAGCGGCAGATAGCCGACATTAGCGGCCTTTCTCGGCGCAGGGGGACATAACGTCCGAAGTCCGACGTTCCCGCACTACTTCCGGTAGGACGGAGCTCGAACTCGCCTTCGACGAGCTCAAGACCCACACACTCGACCGCGCGGGAGCCCCAGCCACCCGAGATCCAGTACCCGCTGCGCGTCGAGCGGCCGCCGTATCTGCAGGACTACCGCGCCACGCTGCTACAGCATCCGGCCACGCAGTGGACGGCCGGCGTCTACCGGCTGCATCGCGGCCGCTCCGCGGAAGTCCCGCGACGGTCGGCTGCCGCGTAGATGCAGCCGCCGCCGCCAATCGAATGGATCGAGGAGCTGACCTGACCCCCAGAGTCAGGGGCTCGGTCATCGTCGCATCCTCTCGAAGCGCTCGTGCCAGGCGTCGACCTGGCTGTAGCTCAGGCTCCTTCACCTTCAGCCGGGGCGAGCGCCCCGCCGTTCCGCTGGTGGCTTGGGCTTGACAGAGTTGCCATACTGTACTACCTGATTAGTACAGCATGGGAATCCCGATCCAGCTCCAGGTCGACAAGCAGAGCCCGATCCCGATCCGCCGGCAGCTGACCGAGCAGCTGAAGCACGTCATCGAAAGCGGCGGCGTCCCGCCGGACCAGGCGCTGCCCAGCATCCGGGAGCTGGCCGGCTTCCTCGGCATCAATCCCAATACCGTGGCGCGCGTCATCGAGGATCTGAAGCGGAGTGGGTACGTCGAGGCGCGGCGGGGGAAGGGCGTGTTCGTCGTCACGGCTCCGCCCACCCAGCCTTTCCCCAAACGTCGCCAGGGCTTTCTGCAGGACGTGGTGATCCGGGGCGCGGCCCTCGGGATGACCGCCAACGACGTGGCGGTGGGCGTCTTGGCCCTGGCCGGGGTCCGGCCCGCCGCCGTCCAGGGAACGATCGCGGTCCTCCTCGTCGAGTGCAGCCCGCCGGAGCTCGAGTTCTTTGCCCGTGCACTCGAGGCCCAGCTTCCCGTCCGCGTGGACCAGGTGCTCCTCGGGGAGCTGGCGACGGCCGTGCGGCGTCAGAAACGAGCCCGTCGTTGGGGGGCGGCGGTCACGAGCTTCTGCCATCTCCCGGCGGTGGAGCGGCACCTGCGCGGCATGGGGATCCCGGTGATCGCGCTCCTCGCCGAAGCGCATCTCGAGACGCTCCACCGCCTGGCTCAGCTCCCGGCGGGGACGCGGGTGGGCGTGGCCTCCGCCGCGGTCGAGACCGCGCACAGCCTGGAGCACTCCATCGCCAACGCCGCTCTGCCGAACATCACGCTCGTCGGGGCCTCCCCCGGCGAAGGGGCGGCGCTGGGTCGCCTGGTGCGGCGCGTGGACGTCGTCGTCTGTTCCACCACGGCTGCCGAGCGGGTCCGCGGCCTCGCGGGCTCCGCCGTGCAGGTGATCATCGACGACCGGGCCCTCGACCCGCGGGCGATTGAAATGCTCGCCACCACCCTGGTGCACCACAACGGCGAGCGGACGCCTGCCGCGTTGCGCCCCGCCGGCGGCTAGTCCCAATGCGGTCAGTTAAGGCGTAAACTGACCGGGTTCTGGATCTTTTTAACCACAAGCTGTAGTTGGTCTTCCCCACAGGAGGTGGGGGATGGGGTTGGGGGAGGCCATTCTCCGCCGTGGGCGCGGGCGAGCGCGCGGCGAGCTTCGAGCTGTTCAGCGAGACGCTCGATGCCGAGTGGATCGCGCAGGCCCTGCGAGCGACCGGCACGGCGACGATCCGGCGGCGCAAGCT
>VBLA01000475.1 GCA_005879245.1 Deltaproteobacteria bacterium | reverse complement strand
GCTCCGGGCGCCCAGCTCCACGCGCTTGAAGGTCGTCCCGAAGAAGTCCGCGAGCTCGTCATCGGTGCCGTCGCCGAAGAGGCCGAAGGGCGGCTCGCCCGCGGGACGGAATCGACTCCGGGTGAGCGGATCGCGGCGCGCCACTCGCGCGATGTTCATCGGCAGGAGGCCCTCACCGAAGCGGGCGTTGATGGCGTCGATGAAGATGTTGGCGATGAGCGCGTTGCCGGTGTGCGTCGGATGGATGCCGTCGAGGCTGAAGATGCCGCCCAGGTACCGCGTGGTCAGATCGGGCGTGCCGTTTCCGTCCAGGTCGACGCCGTCCGCGGCGAGCCGGTCGAAGCCGGCCTGGAGGTCGACGAGGGCGATGTCGACGGCGCGGCGCGCGCCGATGTCGGCGATCGCCGTCGCGATCTCGGCGTTGAAGGCGACGATCGTCGCCCGCACCGCCGCACGCTTCCCGGCGTCGAGAACCTTGCCGCAGGGCGGGGTCGGAAGCAGCGAGCGGTCGAGGTCGAGGGAGAGGAGATCGTCGGGCGCGACGGGCTGAAACGCGCCGCTCGGGGTCTGGCAGGTGGTCACCTCGCCCGCCGCCCGCCTGAGCGCCGCGATGCCGGTCACGTCGGGAAGGTTGGCGACCGCCATCGGCGCTCCCGAGCCGGCGAGCGCGTCGAGGAGCTGGTGAAAGCGCGCGCCGAACTGCGTGGGCGTGAGCTGCACGGCCGCCGGATCGGTCCGGGTCGCCATGTCGAGCACGTCGTTGTTGCCGATCCACACGAGCAGGAAGCTCGGGTGGAGCTCCCCGGCTCGGCTCAGCTGCGACACGGAGCTGGTGCGGAGCGGGAGCCCGAGGATCAGAAACTTGAGCAGGTCGCGGCCCGCGACGTCGTCGTTCCGGACGATGGCACCGGCGACGTCGCCCGGAGCGATCCTGTCGAAGACGCTGGCAGTGTCCTCGCCTGGCACGGCGAGGTTCCGGACCCGTCGCCCGGGCGAGGAGCGGAAGCCGATGCGGGCCCCGGCGGGTCGACGCACCTCCCCGGGATCGAGGGCGCCGTTCTGGTTGTCGTCGAAGATGGCGAGCTGGGGAGGGACGCCAGGCCCGTCCATGAGCGGCTGGGGGAGCGACACGTGCGCGCGTCGGGCGAGAATTGCGGGCGCACTGTCGACTTGCCCGGCGCGGCCCGTCGCCACGAGACCCCCCGAGCTGAAGCCTGCCAGAAGGCTGTCGCCGACCACGACCAGCCGCCGCAGCCGCGCCGACGGGACGGCCCAACCGGCCCGAGGTATTGCCACCAGCAGAACTACGACGCCGAGCGACGTCAGCACCACTGAGCTAGCTCGCTTCAAAGTGAGATACCTCCCTTCGCTGCACCGCCGTGCGGTGCATGAATGCTCCGGCGGAAAAGACGCAGCAGGAAGGATGCCAGGTCGCCGCGACCGGTGCGAGGTGTGCGCTGTCCCGTTCGTCGCGTGGCCCCGTGATTGCTTCCCATGATTGCTCAATGAGCGTGTGTGCTCCGAAGGGTGTGTGCCCTGAAGGAGGGTGCGATGTTACACTGGGCCTTGATCTTCTTCATCGTCGCGCTCGTCGCGGCGCTGCTCGGATTCCGCGGGGTCGCCGGACTCTCGGCAGAATTCGGGTGGATCTTCGTAGTGGTCGCGATCATCTTCCTGGCGGTCGGCGTCTTGAGCGGCCACACACCATCCCTCGGCCCGTAGGGCGAGCGGATCGTATACGGCGAGAGGAGGACGCTTCATGCGTTTTGCCCACCGGCGCGGGGAGGAGACTCCCCGCGCCGGTGGCGTTCAGGGCCGGTGCGACTTCCAGACTGCCGGCTTGCCCCGCTTGGGCCGTGCCACGAGCTTCGGATTGGCGAGCAGGCGCCGGATCTCCGCCGGTGGATCGCCGCGCGCCGCCTTCTCGACGTTGCCCCCTTCGTGCCAGGCGATCTCCGCGAGCGTCCGTCGGCTCACGACCGAGCGCGGCTGCGTCGTCGCGATGTCCTCCACCGAGGCGAAGCTGTCGCGGTGCTTGATGAGCAGCCAGGCGGGACGGCCCGCGGTGGGCCCGCTCGAGCGTGTGCGGACGAGCACCCACGAGCCCCGGAGCTTCGCGCCGGCGAGCTGGAACTTGAGTTCCCCCTTCGCGAAGGCTGCATCGACGTCGGGCCCGTCCGGGGTCCACGTCCCGGTGTCCCAGACCATCACCGTGCCACCGCCGTACTCGCCCTCGGGGATGATCCCCTCGAAGCGTGCGTACTCGAGCGGATGATCCTCCGTCTGCATGGCGAGACGCTTGATCGACGGGTCGAGCGAGGGCCCCTTGGGTACCGCCCAGGACCACAGCACGCCGTTCCACTCGAGCCGGAAGTCGTAGTGGAGCCGGCTGGCCCGGTGCTTCTGGACGACGAAGGCGAGCGTGCGCGGCCGCTTCCGCCGAGGCTTCTCGTCGCCGGACGGCTCGGACGTCACCGCGAAGCGCCGCTTCCGGCGGTATTCCGTCAGGCCGACGTCGGAG
>VBLA01000474.1 GCA_005879245.1 Deltaproteobacteria bacterium | reverse complement strand
CGAGCTCCTCCGGAGCGAGCTCGGCTCCCGCTCGATCGAGACGCACGTTCTCGAGCGGAGCTGGCACGTGATCACGCTCGACTACGATCGCGACGAGGTGGCCCGGCTCGCGGCCGCGTTCCTCGACCGGGTCGCGGCGGAAGCAGCGCCGGCCGGCCGACCGGCGTGAGCGGCATCCACTTGGAGTCGCACTAGCCCACGAGGCGCCGGATGCTGAGCTCGATGCCGCGCTCCACGAGGCGGCCAAACCACTCGTGGACCGTCGCCAGGGTCGCGTCGTCGGTGGCCGCGGGTAGCGTCAGCTCGAGGCGCGCCCCGCGGCCGGCGCGCAGGGCGTCCTCGAGGATGAGCTCGCGCGCGTAGGGCGTGAACGGGCCGGCACGCCGGAGGTCGCCCTCCCGGGCCGCGGCGGGGATGACACGCGCCCAGAGGAACTCCGGGGCGATCCCGTCTGCCGGACGCCGATGGTCGAGCAGCGCCCTCACCAAGGCCACGAGATCCCCGTACGTCCGCACCTGATCGATCGTGCGGAGCGGAACGACGATTCCGAAGGACGCTTCCAGCACGACCCCGAGCTCGAGGAGATCGAGCGAGTCGGCCGCCAGGTCGTCGGTGAGCGAGACGTCACGGGCGAGCGTCTCCCGATCGACTCCGAGGTGCTCCGCGACGAGCGCGCGCACGCGCTCCTCCACCGCGCTTCCGACTGGCGCTGCCTCACCGCTCCGGAGCGCAGCGCTACCCATCTCCGCGGACCCCTTCGGCCGTGCTGGTGAGCTGCGCGACCACCTGCGCGAGCTCCGAGGGTGCGAGAACTTTCGGAAGGTGCACCTGGAAGCCGGCGCGCAACGCCCGCTCGCGGTCGTCGGCGTGGCTCGACGCCGTGAGAGCAACCGCCGGCACGTTGACGCCTACCTCGCGCTCGACGGCGCGGATCGTCCGGACGAGAGCGTAGCCATCCTCGCCCGGCAGATCGACGTCGGTCACCAGCACATCCGGACGGAAGCGCGCGAGAGCGGCGCGCGCCTCGCCGGCCGACGCGACGGCGGTCACGCCCGCGCCACAGCGCCGCAGGACGCCCGTGAGCCACTCGCGCGTATCCGCCTCGGCGTCGACCAGCAGGACCCGGATGCCCGACAGCTCGGCGCGCCGGGTGTTCTCGATGTTCGTGCGGCGACGCACGCGCCGCGGTCTCTCCAATCGCATGAAGGGTCCTTCCCTGCGGGTCATATCCATTCCCGTCCGAACTGCAGTGCATGCCGCGTGCCGCACGCTGGCACCACGTGGGCGGGGGGGAATGTGAAGATCTTCGCGTGGCTGGAGGTCTCGCCCCGAGCAGGAGCGCTGTGGCCGAATGTCCCGGCGAACTCGCCCGGTCACTTGCGGCCTACGGCAATTCGCGGCCCGGCGGGCCGGCACCTGGCTTGCTCACCCGGCGCATGGATGGCATGCCGGTCGAGCCCATTCTCGTCGTCGACGACGACCCGAGCTGTCTCTGCATCATGACCGACATGCTCGAGCGCGCGGGCTATCGCGTCGAAGCCGCGAACGATGGGACCGGCGCCCTGGCGCGGATCGTCGATCGGCGTTACGCGCTCGTCGTCGCGGACATTTTCATGCCCCGGCTGCATGGGCTGGCGCTCGTGGCGGAGCTCGAGCGGGTCAGGCCCGGAGTGCCGACGCTACTCGTCTCCGCATTCCCGGACGAGGGGACGTGTGCCGCTGCCCGTCGTCTGGGCGTCCCCTTGCTTGCCAAGCCGTTCCACGCGGATGCGCTCGTCAGCCGGGTGCGGGAGCTCCTCCGCTCGCGCGGGCTCGACCCCTCCCCCTGAGGGCGGCGCGGGTCAGCGCTGCGTGTTCCCGCGCGGTGCCAAGCCGTAGCGCTGGAGCATGCGATAGAGTGAACGCCGGTCGACGCCGAGCACCGCGGCGGTCCGGCTCACATTGCCCCCTGTCTCCTCGAGCACCTGGCGGATGTAGCGTCGTTTGAGCTCCTGGAGCGTCGGGCGGTCGCTCGAGGCAGTCGGCCAGGTGGCCGGCGCGCCGTCCTGCAGCTCGGACGGCAGGTCCTCGACCGAAAGCACCTCGTGCTGCGCGAGGGCGACTCCACGCTCGAGCACGTGCGCGAGTTCGCGGATGTTGCCCGGCCAGTGGTAGGCACCGAGGAGCGCGAGCGCCGCCTCCGACACCCCGACCACGGCCTTGCGGCATTCGCGCGCCGCGCGGCGGACGAGGTGATCGACGAGCAGGGGGATGTCGTCGCGCCGCTCGCGGAGGGGCGGCAGCACCACCGTCACCACCTTCAGCCGGTAGTAGAGGTCTTCCCGAAAACGCCCGCTCACCACCCCGTGGGCGAGGTCACGGTTGGTGGCGGCGATGACCCGCACGTCGACCCGCCGCCACTCGGCGCCGCCCACCGGGCGCACCTGATGCTCCTGCAGCACCCGGAGGAGCTTCGCCTGCAGGGCGGGCGAGACGTCGCCGATCTCGTCGAGGAAGATCGTTCCACCGTCCGCCTCCGCGAAGAGGCCACGGGTCTCTCCCACCGCACCGGTGAACGCTCCCCGTACGTGCCCGAAGA
>VBLA01000107.1 GCA_005879245.1 Deltaproteobacteria bacterium | reverse complement strand
CGCCGCGATCGACTGGACGCGTCCCGCCGGCGAGGTCCACGACCTGATCCGCGGCTGTGATCCGCAGCCCGGCGCGCACACGACGTGGCGGGGGTGCCGGCTCCGTCTCTACGAGCCGCACCGGCTCGCGGGAACGGCCGACGCCGCACCGGGGACGGTCGTGGCCATCGGCCCGGAGGGTCTCACCGTCGCCGCATCCGGCGGCGCCGTGCGCTTCGCCCGCGCCCGCGACGGAGGGCAGAAGAGCCCCGCGGCGGAGGTCGCGCGCGTCGTCGGCCTCGAGGCCGGCGTCAGGCTGGGCCAGGGGTAAACCTACCACCCAAGCGCGTAGCCCGCGAAGCGGGCGAGCGCCGCACGAGTCCTAGAGGCTTCTGCTCGGTTTGCCGAGCGCGGCTTTGCCGCGCTCGGCACGACTCGAGCGCCCGGAGGGCGCGAGCAATCACGCGGAGCCGCCCGCGGAGCGGGCGGCGACGGGGTCCGTGGGCATCGGAAGCGCGCAGCCCGCGTAGCGGGCGAGCACTGGACGGGCCCCCGGAACCTACTAGAAAAAATCAAAGAACCGTGGCCGGTCGCAGCCGAGGTTCACATCCAGGCGGCCGCGGAAGCGCACGTTCACGTTCACGGCGAAGCCGATCGGCTGTCCGCGATTGATGGCGGCGGCGGCAGACCGACGTGCCGCCCTGGCCACAGCGCCAGGTGACCCGTTGCCCGACGCTGTAGCCCGGCGCCGTGGTGTCGACGCCGTTCTCGTCCACGTCGACGACGTCGCTCGGCTCGGGGCCGTCGTTCGGCCCGTCGGCGACGGCCGCGGAGGCCTGCTCGGCGTCGTCCACCGAGCCGGTCACGACCGCAACGATCGGCGTCGTCTTCCTCACGTTGAGCCAGTTGAGCTGTGGCGCCTTCCACGACGTGCAGTTGACGCCCTCGGCGTCGCAGACGCGCGGCAGGAGCTCCGTGTAGACGCCGCCGCGGCAGCGGTCCGCGCCCGGCCCGGGCGGAAAGATCATGATGGTGTTCCCGGAGCGTCGGAGGTCCGTCAAGCGCCACATGCCGCCGGCATCGGCCTGCGTGACGGCGAGGCGAATCGCCTTGCCTTTGTTCTTCCAGCCGCACCACGTGAAGGGGTCGGCGGCGTCGTCGCTTCCCTCGATGAAGTTCCGCTGCCGCGCCCAGAGCTCGACGACGCGGCCAGGAGGCGCCAGGCCCTCGACCATATCGAGGTCGTTCACGCTCGCCGTGGCGCGGTAGATGAGCGGCTGAGCGTTCACGGAATGCACGGTGACGGCGCGCAGCATGAGCGCGATCAGCACCGCGGCGACGGGGACCGCTCCGAGCCAGAGGGATCGTTTCGCCATGGGGTCTCTTTCCGGGGCGGGACCGTTGGGGCGGACGAGTGTCGGTGCAGCTCGCGTGCCAGCCTTCCTGCCGCGGCCGCCAACGGTCGCGCTGATCGCCGTGAAGCGGTCGGGCTCAGGCTGTTTCACACAGGGGGGAGCCGAGCGGATCGCGGATGCCGTGGCGCTCCATGCGCCGCCAGAGGGTCACCCGCGAGATGCCGAGCGCGGCGGCGGCCCGCTGGCGGTTCCACCGGTGCGCCTCGAGGACGTGGAGAATGCGGGTCCGCTCGTCGAGCACGAGGCCGGTCGGGGCTGCGGTCTGCCGGGAGAGAACATCGTCGAGGCCGGCACCCGTCGCCCCGGCGAACACCAGGAGTGCTTCGAGGGCGTTCTCGAGCTCGCGCACGTTGCCCGGCCAGGTGTGGGCAGTGAGCGAGCGCAGTGCCGTCGGGCTCGGAGGCGCGAAGGTGGTGCCGTGCGCGCGGTTGAAGCGGGCGACGAAGTGCTCGACGAGCTGCGGAAGATCCTCGCGTCGCAGGCGGAGCGGCGGCAGCCGGATAGTGATGACGCGCAACCGATAGTACAGATCGCGCCGGAACTCCCCCGCTTCGACCATGCCCCACAGGTCGCGGTTGGAGGCTGCGACGATCCGCACGTCGACTCGCCGGAGGGCGGTGGCGCCGAGCGGCTTCACCTCGTGGTCCTGGACGGCACGCAGGAGCTTGGCCTGGAGCGGCGCGGGGAGGTCCTCGACCTCGTCGAGGAAGAGCGTGCCGCGGTCTGCGAGCTGGAGCATGCCCGGCCGTTCCTGCAGGGCGCCGGTGAAAGCCCCGCGGGTGTGGCCGAAGAACTCGGCTTCGGCGAGCGTTTCCGGCACGGCCGCGCAGTTCACCGGGACGAAGGGGCCGGCAGCGCGCCGACCCAGCGCGTGGATGGCGCGCGCGACGAGCTCCTTGCCCGTCCCCGTCTCGCCCTCGATGAGTACCTGCGCCTCGGTCGAGGCCGCCATGCGGATGAGCGCACGCACCTCGTCCATGGCGCCGCTCCGGCCGATGAGGCCGCCGAGCGGCTCGCCGGCCGCGGTGGCCGCGCGCGGCGGACGGCGGCCACCGATCGGAGCCGCGCGGAGGAGGCAGGCGACCGCGTCCGCAATTTCGTCCGCGTCTCCATCGAGCACCACGTAGTCGGTCGCCCCGGCCTTCATGGCGGCGACCGCGTGCGCGGCCCCGTCCTGGGCGCTCACCACGAGGAGCGGAACGGCGGGCCGCCGTGCCCGCGCCGCCCGCACGACGTCGAGGGCCCCGGGGCGGTCGATCGTCCCGGGGCCGAGCATCACCAGGCCGGCCGGGCTCTGCTCCGTTGCCGGGTCAGCGGCCGCGGCCGGCGGAGCGATGTGGATGTGGGCCCCGGGACAACCGCGCGCCGCCGCGGCGGCAAGCAGGTCGGCACGGGATGCGTCGTCGTCGACCACGAGAATGTGCATGGCGCGGCCGGCGAGCCTACGGCCGGAGACGCTGCGATGAAACCCGTCGGGCGAGAATCCGAGCGGAATACGTCCGGCTCACGCGGGCGGAGCGATCGCGACCAGGAGCGCACCCGCGTCGACCGTCGTTCCGGCGACCGCCTCGACGGCCGTCACGCGGCCGGGAACCTCCGCGACGAGGGTGGTCTCCATCTTCATCGCCTCGAGCACGATGACCGGCTGCCCCGCCTCGACCGTGTCGCCCAGCGCGACCATGACGGCGACGACCTTGCCAGGCATGGGCGCCACCACCTTCCCCGAACGCCCGCCGCGGTCGCCGGAGGCGGTGACGGCCTCGCCGGTCTCGAAGGTGTAGACCCGCCCCGCGAGCGCGACCAGCAGGCGATCCCGCGTGCGCGCGACGAGCGCCCGGTGGGGGCGACCGTCGACCTCGAACGCCAGCTCCTCGACACTGGCGCCCGGAGCCGATGCCGGACCCGAGCGCGCGAGCGCGCTCACGCGATGGGTGTCGCCGTCGACAGTCGCCGCGATCCCGTTGTCGTCGGGCGCGAGCCGGATCTGCAACACGCGGGTCCCGAGGCGTAGGTGGAGCTCCGTGCTCATCGCCCGAGCCGCCACGCCCCGAGGGTCTCCCAGGGCGTCGGATTCGCAGCGGGGGCGCCGCCGGCGCTCGCCACGGGCCGGCTCGCAGCGACGGCCGCGGCCAGCGCCGCGGCGACCGCGTCGTCCGCGCGCTCTCGCCATGCCGGGAAGTGCTCCGCCAGGAAGCCAGTGTGCGTCTCGCCGCGGAGGAACGCGGCATGCGCGAGGACGTCCTGCAGGAAGGCGAGGTTGGTCGTCGGTCCGAGGACCGCCGTATCGCGGAGCGCGGCGCCGAGCCGCGCGATGGCGCTCGAGCGGTCGGATCCCCAGGCGGAGATCTTCCCGAGCAGCGGATCATACTCGAGGGGCACCACACTACCCGTGGTGACGCCGGAGTCGACCCGGATGCCTGGCCCGTTCGGCTCGCGGAGGGCGAGGATCGGCCCAGCACTCGGGAAGAAGCTGGCCGCGGGATCCTCGGCATAGAGGCGCGCCTCGATCGCGTGCCCGCGCGGCACGACGTCGGCCTGGGCGAACCCCAGCGGTGCCCCCGCCGCGATGCGGAGCTGGGCGGCGACGATGTCGACTCCCGTCACCCACTCCGTGATGGGATGCTCGACCTGCACCCGCGTGTTCATCTCGAGGAAGTAGAAGCGGCCGTCGCGGTCGAGGAGGAACTCGACCGTGCCGGCGTTCACGTAGCCGACGGCCCGCGCCGCGGCGAGCGCCGCCCGGACGAGCTCGGCACGCAGGCGCGGGGTCACGGCCGGCGACGGCGTCTCCTCGACGATCTTCTGGTGCCGGCGCTGGATCGAGCATTCGCGCTCGCCCAGATGGAGGAGCGTGCCGTGCCGATCGCCGAGCACCTGGACCTCGACGTGCCGGGGGCGGACGAGGAGCCTCTCGAGGTAGACCCGGCCGTCGCCGAATGCGCCCTCCGCCTCGCGCGTGGCCGCCGCGAGTGCGTCGGCCAGCTCCCCCTCGCTCCCGACCGCCCGCATGCCCTTGCCACCCCCACCTGCGGCAGCCTTGACCAGCACGGGGTAGCCGAGGCCGCCTGCCTGCCGCGCCGCCGCGCGCGTGTCGCCGGGCGCAATCTCGGTGCCGGGCACGCAGGGAACGCCGGCGCGCTCGACCGCGGCGCGGGCCGCGAGCTTGTCCCCCATCGTCGCGATCGCCGCGGGGGGCGGTCCGATCCACGTGAGGCCTGCCGTCTCGACGGCACGCGCGAACGCGGCGCTCTCGGCGAGGAAGCCGTAGCCGGGGTGGACGGCGTCGGCGCCGGCCACCGCGGTGAGGCCCGTCTCGTGGCAGGCCCGGGCGACCCGCACGGCGATCTCGCCCCGATTCGCGATCAGTACGCGTTGCACGTCACCTCCGCCTCCTCACATGCGAAAGACGCCGTAGGTCGTCGCGGGAATGGGTGCGTTCAGGGCCGCCGCGAGGCCGAGGGCGAGCGTGTCGCGCGTCTCGAGCGGGTCGAGGATGCCGTCGTCCCAGAGCCGTGCCGTCGCGTAGTAGGGGCTGCCCTCCGTCTCGTACTTGGCGAGGATGGGTGCCGTCAGGGTCTCACGCTCGCGCTCCGACATCGTCTCGCCGCGGCCCTCGAGCTGCTGCAGCTTGACGGTGAGGAGCGTCTGGGCGGCCTGCTCGCCGCCCATCACCGAGATGCGGCTGTTGGGCCACGAGAAGAGGAGCCGGGGCGCGTAGGCCCGCCCGCACATGCCGTAGTTGCCCGCGCCGTGCGAGGCGCCGATCATCACCGTGAACTTCGGCACCGCCGCGTTGGCGACCGCGTTCACCATCTTGGCGCCGTCCTTGGTGATCCCGCCGTGCTCGTATCGCTTGCCGACGATGAAGCCGGTGATGTTCTGGAGGAAGACGAGGGGCACGCCCCGCGCGCACGCGAGCTCGATGAAGTGGGTCGCCTTGAGCGCCGACTCGGAGAAGAGGACGCCCTGGTTGGCGAGGATGCCGACCGGATAGCCGTGGAGATGGGCGAAGCCCGTGATGAGCGTCGGTCCGTAGAGCGGCTTGAACTCGTGGAAGCGCCTCCCGTCGACGAGGCGCGCGATGAGCTCGCGCGCGTCGGTTGCCCGTCGCGGGTCCCGCGACACGACGCCGTAGAGCTCGCGCGGGTCGTAGGCCGGATCCTCGGGCGGCTCACGGTCGAGGTGCGTCCGGCGCCCGGGCGGCACGGCCGTCACGATCTCGCGCGCGATGCGGAGCGCGTCGGCATCGTCGTCGGCCAGATGATCCGCGACGCCGGAGATCCGGGTGTGGACGTCGCCGCCGCCGAGCTCCTCGGCCGTCACCTCCTCCCCCGTCGCGGCGCGTACGAGGGGGGGGCCGCCGAGGAAGATCGTGCCCTGCTCGCGCACGATCACCGTCTCGTCGCACATGGCGGGAACGTAGGCGCCGCCCGCCGTGCAGGAGCCGAGCACGACCGCCACCTGCGGGATGCCGGCGCCCGACATGCGGGCCTGGTGGAAGAAGATGCGCCCGAAGTGGTCGCGGTCCGGGAAGACGTCGGCCTGGAGCGGCAGGAAGGCGCCCCCGGAGTCGACCAGGTAGATGCAGGCGAGCCGGTTCTCGAGCGCGATCTCCTGTGCGCGGAGGTGCTTCTTCACGGTGAGCGGGTAGTAGGTGCCGCCCTTCACGGTCGCATCGTTGGCGACCACCACGCACTCGCGCCCCGCGACGCGACCGATGCCGGTCACGATCCCCGCGCCCGGCGCCTCGTCACCGTAGCAGCCGTGCGCGGCGAGCGGCGAGAGCTCGAGGAACGGTGTCCCCGGATCGAGGAGCCGCTCGATGCGCTCGCGGGCGAGGAGCTTCCCGCGCTGCGTGTGTCGCGCCCGCGCCTCCTCGGGACCGCCGGCCGCCGCGCGAGCTCGCGCGGCGCGGAGCGCCATCACGAGCTCCGCCATGTGCGCGGCGTTGGCCCGGAACTCGGGATCCGTCGGCCGGACGCGGGTCGGGAGCCGCACGCCGGGCCGGCTCACCAGAAGAGCGATCGCCGGCGCGCCAGCCCTTCGGCCAGCATGGTGGCGATGCGGCCCTTCACCAGCTCCACCTTCTCGGCGATGACCTCGTCCTCGTCGCCCGGGTTGCCCTCGAACTGCATCGGCTCACCGAAGTAGATGTGGTACTTGACCGGCAGGGGCACCATGCCGAGGAGCCCGAGCCAGGGCCAGGTGAGCGTCACCGGGAAGGCGGGCATGCGGAGCAGCTTGGCGAGAGGCTGGAGGTTCGCGATCCCCGGCGCTTGCTCCTCCGAGCCGACCACCGCGATCGGGACGATCGGCGTGTGCGTCTCGAGCGCCAGCCGCATGAAGCCCTGACCGAACTCCTGCAGCTGGTAGCGCTCCCAGATGAGCTTGTTCATGCCGCGGATGCCCTCCGGGAACGCGATGACGAGCTCATCGTTCTCGAGGAGATCGATGCAGTTCTTCCGCGTGCCGACGACGGACCCGGTGCGCACCATGATGATGTTCACCCAGGGGACGGTGGGGAGCCAGTACTCCCCCATCCCGCGCACGATGCGGGGTGGGTCGCCTTCGAGGAAGCACGCGAGGCTGATCATGGCCGCGTCGAGCGCGACCTGGCCGGCGTGGTTGGAGATGAGGAGGACGCGGCCGGGTGGCACGCGCTCGATGTCGTGGGTCTCGACCCGGAACCAGTAGCGGTAGAGGAGGGCGGTGACGAGCGTCGAGCACCGGGTGGTGTCGACGTGGAAGCCCCACGGGTCGTAGCCGTAGGCGTTGAGCCGCGTCGGGATGCGGAGCATGCGCTCCCCGATCTCGTGCTGCAGCCGGCTGATCGGCTCGGGCAGCAGATCGAACGCGGTGGACGAGAGGGACTCGGTGGCGGTGTGCGGCAGCGACGTGACGGCCTCGAACATCGGCCTGGAGCCTCCTAGTGGCGCACGCTCGCGAACGTGTCCTCGAGGCTGAAGAGCGGGGTGAAGCCGGTCGCGCGCGCGAAGCGGCCGCCGTCGATCGTGCAGGGGTACTTGAGGAAGTCCATCGCGCCCGGCGGCGTGGGGTAAAGGCCCAGGCGGAAGAGCTGACCAAAGACCCCGCGCGCGAACATCTCGGGGAGCGACACCGCGGTGCCGCCCGTCTCGCGGATCGCGACCTTCAGGGGCACCGAGCCGGGGCCCGCGACATTGAAGACGCCGTGGGCGCCGGTCTGGAGTGCGAGTGCGACCGCTTCCGCCACGTCCTCCTCGTGGATGAACTGCATCATGGGGTTGAAGCCCATGATGGTCGGGACGTAACGCTGCTTCAGGTAGCGGCCGATCGCGCTGTGCGTGTAGTAGCCGAGAATAGGTACGGGTCGGAGGATCGTCGTCGCGACCTCGGGGTGTCGCCAGAGGAAGGCGCTCACCAGCTGATCGACCTCGGCCAGGTCGCGCACCTCGGGGTAGGTGCGGCTGACGTTGAGCGGGTAGTCCTCGTCGACGTAGTAGGGGTTGTCGGGGAGCGCGCCGTAGACGTAAGAGCTCGAGACGACGACGATGCGCTTCACCCCCTGGGCAATGGCGTACTCGAGGACCTTCTTCGTGCCGAGGACGTTCACCTCGTGACGGACCTCGGGATCGGAGCGGAAGTGTCGCACGAAGGCCAGATGCACCACGGCGTCGGGCCGCTCGGTGCGGAACACGTCTTCGAACTTCCGCTTGCGGAGGTCGACGACGTGCAGGCGGACGTTGTGGGGCGCGCCCTGCCACGGGACGCGGTCGACGCCCGCGATCTGGAAGGAGTCCGCCACCCGCCGGGCGATGAGGCGGCCCTGACCGCCCGCAATCCCGGTGATGAGGAGCTTCTCGCCCGGCTCGGCGCCCCGGTGGGCACGAGCGTCGGCGGGCGGCGGCGTGTACGCCGGCGTGAAGTGGAAGAGCTGCTCGGGTCCCTCGAGGGGGGAACGGGCCATCGATGCGCAATCTTAGTCCGCCCCCGGGCGGGGCAGCAACCCATGGGAGGACCCGGATGACGTGGCTCCTCTGGCTCATGGTCGTGACCGGCCTCGCGACGCCGGCATCGGCACTCGAGCTCGACGCCGCACGGCTGATCGACCTGACGCACGCCTTCGATGCCGACACGATCTACTGGCCCACCGCCAAGCCCTTCTTGCTCGAGCCGGTGGCCCACGGCGTGACCCCGGGCGGCTGGTGGTATGCGGCCAACAACTTCTGCGCGGCCGAGCACGGCGGGACCCACCTCGATGCACCCATCCACTTCGCCGCCGATCGGTGGACGGCCGACCAGGTGCCGCTCGAGCGCCTGGTGGGCCCGGCGCTGGTCGTCGACCTGAGCGAGAAGGCTGCCCGGGATGCGGACGCGCTCCTCACGCGCGCCGACCTGGACGGTTTCGAGGCCGAGCGTGGCGTCATTCCGCCCGGCACGATCGTCCTCGTGCGGACCGGCTGGGACCGCTGGTGGGACGATCGGGCGCACTACCTCGGGACCGCGGTCCCGGGCGACACGGCGCACCTCCACTTCCCCGGTGTCGCGGGTGAGGCGGCGGCGTGGCTCACCACGGCGCGGCGGATTCGCGCCGTCGGCATCGACACCGCCTCGATCGACCGCGGGGCCTCGGTAGATTTCCGCGCGCATCGCGCGTTCGCCAACGCCAACACGCCGATCTTCGAGAACCTGACGAACCTCGGGGCGTTGCCCGCGCAGGGCGCCGTCTTCATTGGCCTGCCGATGAAGATCGGGGGCGGGAGCGGAGGTCCGCTCCGGGCGGTGGCGCTCCTGCCGTAGCGCCGACCGCCAGCGCGGATTTGTGCACGACCAGATACTTTCGTGACGCGCGACTACCGCGCCGCGTCGACGCCGATCCCGCGTTCCTTCGGGTGCGTGGGACCCGCGGCGTGACCATGCGTCGGCCTTCCGGTGGCACGCCTTCCGCAATGGATGGATGGGGAGGTCCAACGCTGTGCCCGGGCTCGTGCATTCATCCGGTCGTGCGCGGGGCGCGGGGCTAAGCGCCCGCGCCACGCTCATCGCGGACCAGATCCGCAGGGCCGAAGACCTCTTGAAGCGCCTCGCGCAGGCGTCCGGCGACGAGGCGTACGAGGAGTACTCCGCGTGGCACGACGACACGGAGCGGCTCCTTCGATTCTTGCTCCGCTCCGAGGACCCGGCCGAGCGCGATCGCCGGAGTGTTCGTGGGCCCTCCCCCGTCCGCGGTCAGGCCGCGGAGCTCCTCGAGAATCTGAGGAGGGGGATGGGCGAGCTGAGATCGGTCACCAGACGCCTCGGGCTTTCGGACGGCCCGGGTGGATCCCATCCGGAAGCCACGGGGCTGGTCGAGGTGCCGAGGGACGCGAAGGTCTGGGTCATCCATGGACGGAACGGAGAGATGAAGGAGAAGGTCGCACGCTTCCTGATGAAGCTCGGACTCGAGCCGGTCATCCTCGACGAGCAGGCGGCCCGCGGGCGAACGCTGATCGAGAAGCTCGAGGCGCAGACTCCGCTCGCTTTCGCGGTCGTCCTCCTGACCGGCGACGACATCGGCGCGCTGGCCGCGGAGCCAAGCCGTCTCCGTCCGCGCGCGCGCCAGAATGTCATCTTCGAGCTCGGTTTCTCGATCGCCAAGCTCGGGCGCGCGTGTGTCTGCGTGCTTTACGAGGAAGGGGTCGAGCTGCCGTCGGACTTCCGCGGCGTGGAATACAAGCCGCTCGACACCGCCGGAGCCTGGCGTCGGCAGCTGGCACGCGAGCTCCTGGAGGCGGGTCTCCCCTTCGATCCCCTTCGGGCTCTGTGAGCGTGCGAGGGGCTGTGCTAGACGCCCGCCGTCGATGCCGCCTCCGCTGCAGGGGCTCCGCGCCCTCGATCTGACGGACCCGCTCGGCTACCTCTGCGGCCGTCTGCTGGTCGACCTCGGCGTCGAGGTGATCAAGGTCGAGCCGCCGGGCGGCGACGCGGGACGGCAGCTCGCGCCGTGCTACCGCGACCTCAGCGGACGCGAGTGCGGGCTCTTCTGGTACGCAACCAATGCGGGCAAGTGCGGCCTCACGCTGGCGCTGGAGCATCCGACTGCCCCCCGGGTCCTGGGCGCGCTCGCCGGACGCGTCGACTTCGTGCTGGAGTCGTTCCCCCCCGACAGCCCCGCGGCGCGCCTCGTTGCCGACCGCGTGGCCGCACACCCGACCGTCATCCACACGAGCGTCACGCCCTTCGGCGACCGGCCGCCCGGCCGTGCGCTCCGTGCCGATGACCTCGTGCTCTGGGCGATGGGCGGACCGATGTACCTCTGCGGCGACGAGGACCGGCCACCCACCCGCGTGCCGCTCTGGCAGGCCTTCTGCCACGCGGGCGCCGAGGCGGCGGTGGGGACGCTCCTCGCGCATCTCGCCCGGGGCCGGAGCGGCCGCGGGCAGCACGTGGTGGTGAACGCGCAGGCGGCGATGGTGTGGACGCTCATGAACGCGCAGGCCTTTCCCATCTTCCACGGCGACTCGCCCCGCCGGAACGGCGTCTTCGTCGGATCGCGCGGCGTGCGTCGGCGCATGATCTTCGCCTGCGCGGACGGCTTCGTGAGCTTGCTGCTCATCGGCAAGCAGGGCGCGCCGCCGACCTTGGCGCTGATGCGCTGGATGGAGGAGTGCGGCATGCTGCCCGGCTGGCTCCGGGAATGGCCCTGGGCGGAATGGGAGCCCGGGTGGGCGATGGAGATGTCCCCCGAAGTGCAGGCCGAGATGGTGCGCATCGAGGAGGTCGTCGAAGCGTTCCTGCGCACCAAGACCAAGGGCGAGATCTATCGTGACGGGATGCGGCGGCGGATGCTGGTCGCCCCCGTGGCGACCGTCGAGGACGTCACCCGGGACCCCCAGCTCGCAGCGCGCGAGTACTTTCGCCCGCTGACCGACGAGACGCTCGGGCGGACGCTGCGCTTCCCCGGGCCGTTCGCGCGCTTGTCGGCGACGTCGCTCGCCGAGCCGTCCCGCCCGCCCGAGCCGGGCGAGCACAACGCGCGGCTCTACGCCGAGCTCTGCGGCTACGGCCCCCGTGAGCTCGCGATGCTCGCCCGGGACGGAGTCATTTGATGGCGCTGCCGAGGGAACCCGATCTCACCCTGGCGGACCTGAAGATCCTCGACTTTTCCTGGGTGGGCGTCGGACCGATCACGGTCAAGTACCTTGCCGACCACGGCGCGACCGTCGTCCGCGTCGAGTCGCACGCGCGGCTCGACGTGGTCCGTCTCGGCCCACCCTGGCACGACGCCAAGCCTGGGATCGAGCGGAGCCAGTTCTATGCCAGCTACAATACGTCGAAGTACGGCATCGCGCTCGACCTCGGCCGGCCGGAGGCCCGGGCGATCGCGCGGAAGCTCGCGGCGTGGGCCGACGTCGTGGTCGAGAGCTTCACGCCCCGGGTGATGCGAGATTGGAGCCTCGCCTACGACGACCTCCGACGGGTGAACCCGCGCCTCGTCATGCTGAGCACCTGCCTCCAGGGTCAGACGGGTCCGCACGCGCTCTTCCCCGGATTCGGGCAGCTCATGGCGGCCCTCTCGGGCTTCTACGAGATCTCCGGCTGGCCGGATCGGTCGCCGGCGCCGCCCTACGGCGCATACACCGACTTCATCGTGCCGCGGCTCGCGGCCACGGCGCTGCTGGCCGCGATCGATCACCAGCGGCGTACGGGCGAGGGGCAGCACCTCGACGTCTCCCAGTTCGAGGCCTCGCTCCACTTCCTGGCACCCGCGCTGATCGAGTTCGCGCTCACCGGCGCGGTGGCGACGCGGAACGGAAACCGCGCCGAGCACGCGGCGCCGCATGGCGTGTACCCCTGTGCGGGCGAGGGAGCCGATCCCGACCGCTGGATCGCGGTGAGCGTCCGGGGCACGGCGGAGTGGCGGGCCTTCTGCGCGGTGCTCGGCCGGCCCGAATGGGGCGAGGACACGCGCTTCGCGACGCACGCGGATCGGGTGGCAGCTGCCGACGCGCTCGACACGTTGATCATGGAGGCGACCCGGACGGAGGATGGACGCGCCCTGATGGATCGGCTCCAGGCAGCCGGGGTTGCAGCTGGCGTCGTGCAGAGCGCGCTCGATCTGCACGCCGATCCGGTGCTCGCCGGGTGGGGCTTCTTCGAATGGCTCGAGCACCCGGAGCGGCCGCCGGCGCCCTACGAGGGCCACGCGCTCCGGCTGGAGGCCACACCCGGCCGCCTGCGTCGCGCGGCTCCCGCGCTCGGCGAGCACACGGCGCTCGTGCTGAAGGAGGTGCTGGGGTTTTCCGAGGAAGAGGTTGCGCGCCTGATCGAGGAGAAGATCGCCTGGTAGAGGAGAAAACGCCGACGCCGCCGGTTGACCCGGCGGCGTCGGCGTGGACGGGGAGCGGTCTAGTGGGGTTTCCGCAGCTGCTCGATGCGGCTGCGCGCCTCGAACAGGTTCAGGCCGAGCGCCTGGGCGCAGGCAGGGGAGAGGCGCCGCTTGTTGGCGAGTCTGACGGTCTTCTTACCCGCCTTCTTGAAGGCCCGCGCGGCTCTTTCGAGATAGGGCCTCGAGTCCAAGGGGTCGCCGTTCGCTTGGGCGCGGGCGATCCAGTGCTGGGCCCGGGCGATCCACTTCGCGACCGCAGGCGGGATGGGCTGACAGAAGGCCTGGGGGACCATGAGGCAGGTGGCGGCCTCGAGGCCGGTGACGGGCTGGAACACGCAGCCCGCCGCCGGGTCGCAGGAATCTGCGGTGCAGGCGTCCCCGTCGTCGCAGGGGGCGATCGTTGGGTTGGAGCAGGTGCCGGTTGCGGGGTCGCAGAAGCCGGCCATGTGGCAGGCGTCCTGCGCGGTGCAGACCACCGGGTCCCCGCCGAGGCAAAGGCCGGCCTGGCAGGTATCTGTCTGGGAGCAGGCGCTGCCATCGTCACACGCCGTCCCGTTCGCCTTCGGGGTGGCCTCGCACCGGCCGGCGGCCTCGTCGCACGTCCCGTCGTTGCACTGATCCGCGAAGGCGGAGCAGTCCCGGGCCGCGCCACCGCACACGCCGGCGCTGCAGGTGTCGGTCACGGTGCAGAAGAGGCCGTCGTCACAGGCTGAGCCGTCGGCCTTGTCCGGGTCGGAGCAGATACCGGTCGCCGGGTCGCAGACGCCGGCATCGTGGCACTGATCGAGGGCTTCGCAGAGGACCGGATCCGCCCCGGCGCAGGTGCCGGCCTGGCAGGTGTCGGTGAGCGTGCAGGCGTCGCCGTCATCGCAGGCCGAGCCGTCGGCCTTGTCGGGGTTGGAGCAGATGCCGCTCGCCGGATCGCAGACGCCGGCGTCGTGGCACTGGTCGAGAGCGGCGCAGACGACGGGGTTCGTCCCGAGGCAGGCGCCGGCCTGGCAGCTGTCGGTCTGGGTACAGGCGTCCCCGTCGGTGCAGGCCGAGCCGTCGGCCTTGTCGGGGTTGGAGCAGATGCCGTTCGCCGGATCGCAGGTGCCGGCGTCGTGGCACTGATCGAGAGCGGTGCAGACAACGGGGTTGGCCCCGACGCAGGCGCCGGCCTGGCAGGTGTCGGTCTGGGTGCAGGCATCGCCGTCCGTGCAGGTGCTGCCGTTCGGCTTGTCGGGATTGGAGCAGATGCCGTTGGCCGGATCGCAGACGCCGGCCTCGTGGCACTGAT
>VBLA01000303.1 GCA_005879245.1 Deltaproteobacteria bacterium | reverse complement strand
AAGCCCGTGTTCAACCTCCTCGAGGGCCGCTGCGAGGTGATCCTGGTGAACCCCCAGCACTTCAAGGCCGTCCCGGGACGGAAGACCGACGTTCGCGACTGCGAGTGGCGCGTGCAGCTGCTGGAGCACGGGTTGCTGCGCGCGAGCTTCATCCCGCCGCAACCCATCCGCGAGCTGCGCGATCTCACGCGCTACCGCAAGCTCCTCATTGAGGAGCGGGTCACGGAGGCGAACCGCGTGCGGAAGCTCTTGGAGTCGGCCAACATCAAGCTCGGGCTGGTCGCCACGGACATCCTCGGAGCTTCGGGCCGCGCCATGCTGGGCGCCCTGCGGCGCGGCGAGCGGGACGGCGCAGTCCTCGCGGAGCTCGCGCGGGGCACCTTGCGCCAGAAGCGTGCGCAGCTCGCCGCGGCCCTGACCGGTCGCTTCACCGCGCATCACGCGGCGCTGCTCGGCGATCTCCTCGACCACATCGACTTCCTGGACGCGCGCATCGCCGGGCTGAGCCAGCGCATCGCCGCGGCGATCGCACCCTATGCGGGGCACGTCACGCACCTGCAGACCATCCCGGGCGTCGACCGCGAGGCCGCCGAGACCATCGTCGCGGAGATCGGCGTCGATATGAGCCGCTTTCCCTCCGCGGGACACTTGGCCTCGTGGACCGGCATTTGCCCCGGGAACAATGAGAGTGCGGGTAAGCGCAAGACGGGCAAGACCCGCAAGGGCAACCGGTGGCTGAAGCCACTCCTGGTGGAGTGCGGCTGGGGCGCGGGCCGCAGCCGCCGAACGTATCTCGGTGCCCAGTACGCCCGCCTGGGGCACCGCCGCGGCAAGAAGAAGGCGGCCGTCGCGACGGGCCACAGCATCCTCGTCGCGGCGTACCACATCCTGCGCACGGGCGGCGCCTACCGCGATCTCGGCCCCGATCACTTCGATCGCTTGGCCTCCGACCGCCTGACCCGCCACTACCTCCACCGCCTCCAACAACTCGGACACCGAGTGACGCTCTCGGCGGCCGTCAGCGTCGCGTGAGGGCCGCGCTTTCTGGGGAAGCCGGTCTACGCGGTGCTCGAGGAGCGGTTCACGTGCGTGCTGGTGAATGCGGCGCACGTCCAGCAGGTGCCGGGGCGCAAGACCGATGTGGCCGACTGCGCGTGGATCGCGCAGCTCGTGGAGCACGGGCTCGTGCGGGGCAGCTTCGTACCTCCGCGGCCGATTCGGGATCTCCGGGACCTGACGCGCTATCGGACGACGCTGACGCACGAGCGCGTCCGCCACGCCAATCGACTGCACAAGGTGCTCGAGGACGCGGGCCTCAAGCTCGCCACCGTCGCCAGCGACATCCTCGGCGTGTCGGGCCGGGCGATGCTCGGCGCGTTGGTGGCGGGGACGACCGACCCGGCGGTCTTGGCGGAGCTCGCCCGGGGCAGGCTGCGCACGAAGCTGCCGGCGCTGCGCGCGGCGCTGGCGGGTCGCTTCCGGGGCCACCATGCCTTCCTCGTCAGCCAGATGCTGGCCCACCTCGACTATCTCGAGGAGGCGATCGCCACCGTCACCACGCAGATCGAGGAGGTGCTGCGCCC
>VBLA01000302.1 GCA_005879245.1 Deltaproteobacteria bacterium | reverse complement strand
TTGCCGGCATGAAGGACTCGAAGGTGATCGTCGCCATCAACAAGGACGAGGAGGCGCCGATCTTCCAGATCGCCGACTACGGCCTGGTGGCGGATCTGTTCAAGGCCGTGCCCGAGCTGACCGAGGAAGTGAAGAAGCTGAAGGGCGCGTGAGCGGGCGGCCCCTGCCGCGGCAGTTTTACGGCGCCCCCACCCTCCGTGTCGCCCGGGCCCTGCTCGGGAAGGTCCTGGCTCACGACACGCCCGAGGGTCGCACCGCGGGCCGGATCGTCGAGGTGGAGGCGTACCGCGGCCCCACCGACCGCGCCGCGCACAGCTACGGCGGCCACCGCTCGGCGCGGAACGAGGTCATGTACGGTCCACCCGGGCGCGCCTACGTGTATTTCATCTACGGGATGCATCACTGCGTGAACATCGTGACCCGGCCGGCGAGCGTGCCCGAGGCGGTGCTGCTGCGGGCATCACGCGGGCGGACAACGGGGCAGACCTGGTGCGGGGGCGACTTCGCATCCTCGACGCGCCCGCCGTCCCTTCCCGCCGGGTCCTCCGCACGCCGCGCATCGGGGTCGACTACGCCGGACCGGACGCGGCCCGGCCGTGGCGGTTCGTCGTGCGCACGAGCCGCGCGGTCTCGGGACGGCGGCGCCCATAGCGGGCATCACCCGCCGAACAAAGCGGCGTGAAAGTGGCGCACGACCAACGCGACCGCGATCCCGAGGCCGGCGACGGTGGGGAGCAGCTCGCGGATGCCCTGCAGCGAGGAGCGCCCCGTGAACGGGAGGAACGACGTCGCCTCGTAGAATTGACGGAACCTTCCCGCGTCCGTCACGAGCTTCCGGTGGTCCTGGTGCGCCGCGCCGACCAGCGGAAAGAGGACGAACCCCCCGAAGAAGGCGATGTCCGCCGCATGGCCGTTGGGCAGCAGATGGAGGAGTCCGAAGAGCATCAGGCCCATCATCAGGGGGTGCCGCGTGATCCGGTACACTCCACCAGGGGTGGGATTGCCGGGAACGACCCCGGCCGGGCTGGGTCGCACGAACGACGCCACCACGAGCACGAAGGCGACCCCCATGCCGACGTACATCGCCCAGCGGAGCGCCGGGCCAGGGGTCAGCATCCAGAGCGCGGGGCCAGCGTGCTTGTGGCCGAAGTACGTCCTCACCAACGGGATGAAGAAGGCGAAGGCGACCAGCGAGTAGAGGCCCCGGAACGGCCCCTCGCCGATGCGTGCGACCATCGCCTGGCGGACGGGCAGGCTGGAGAGGACGAGATGCGAGCCGGCGAACCCGAGCCAGAGCAGCACGAGCGTGAGCGTGGGTGCCATCGAACCCTCCTCATGCCAGCGTCAGTGCTGACGACAACGAGCCTGCCTCCAGAAGTTGACTGTGTCAACATATCCTGGCACGAAGCTCGGGTGGCGTACCATCACGGCAACCTGCGCGCGGCCCTGGTCGAGGCGGCCACCGCGCTCCTCGAGGACGGGGGCCCGCTGGGCGTGACGCTCCGGGGGGCGGCCCGCCGCGCCGGGGTGTCCCAGACCGCACCGTACCGGCACTTCCCGGACAAGGGGGCCCTGCTGGCCGCCGTCGCCGAACAGGGATTCCGGCGTCTCGGCGCGGCCATGGCGCGAGCGGCTCGCGGGCACGGGGCGGATCCCGTGGGCGCGCTCGAGGCGATGGCGATCGCGCTCGTGCATTTCGCCGATCGCCACGGCGCGCACTATCGCCTGATGAGCGGGCCCGCCGTGCGCGGCCGGGACCATCCGGCGCTGCGCGAGGCGGCCCTGGCAGCCTGGGGCCTCCTCACCACCACGGTCACCGCGTGCCAGCGCGCCGGGCGGATCCGGGCCGGTGACCCGGCGGCGTTCGCCTTCGTGCTCTGGTCGCTGGTGCACGGTCTCTCGACGCTGCTGGTCGACGAGCAGATCCCGCCCATCGTGCGCCAGACGTGGCTTCCCGCCGAGCTGGCGAAGAAGGCGACGCAGGTGCTCCTCGAGGGGCTCGCCGGGAAGCGATCTGCGCGGCCTGGACGGGCGGTGGCGCCGACGCTCAGTCCCCGGTCGCCGCGCAGGCGACGGGCTCGCCGGCCGTGAAGGTGACGCGCGCGGCCCGCCGGACGACCTGGTCGGGCGCCAGCACGGGCGCCGCCGGCCAAGGCTTCCCCTGGGCGAGCGCGCCGTACGCGGCACGGTACCAGCTGCCGCTCACCTTCTCCTCGCTGTACAGCTCCGCCCAGAGCCGGTGGGTCTCCGGATCCCGCTCCCGCGCCGCCTCGAAGCCGCGTCGGAGCGTCTGCTGGCAGGGCTCCAGCCGCCCGGCGTCCCGCGCCGAGCAGGCCTTCAGCGCATCGAGCTGGGCGACCAGGCCGCGCACGTCGCGCAGCTCGGCGAGCTCGGCCGCGAGCACGTCGTCGACGCACGCCGCACCCGGCTCACCCCCGAGCGCCCGGATGCGCTCCGCCAGCAGCCGCGCGTGGTTCGCCTCGCGCTCGGCGATGATCAGGTGGCCGGCCCGCACGGCACCTTGTCGACGATCTCCATCACGTCGAGCGTCTGGACCTTGTCCTCGATGTCCTTCGCCTTGATGCCGTCCGAGAGCATCGTCATGCAGAAGGGACACGAGACGGCGATCACCTCCGGGTTGGTCGCGAGCGCCTGGTCGGTGCGGAGGAGGTTGACCCGCTTGTCCGGATCCTCCTCGATCCACATGCGCCCGCCGCCCGCGCCGCAGCACATGCCGAAGTGCTTGTGGCGCTGCATCTCGGCGAGCTGCGCTCCCGACTTGCCCAGCACCTCCCGCGGCTCGTCGTAGATCTCGTTGAAGCGCCCGTAGTAGCAGGAGTCGTGGTACACGGTCCGCTTGCCGAACCCCGCCGGGACCCGGAGCCGGCCCGCCGCGAGCAGCCGCTGGACGAGCTCGGCCGCGTGGACCACCTCGTAACGGCCGTCGAACTGCGGGAATTCGTTCCGGATGGTGTTGAAGCAGTGGGGGCAGTTGGTGATGATCTTCCGGACCTTGTAGCCGTTCAGCGTCTCCACCAGGCCCTGCGCCATGGACTGGTAGAGATACTCGTTGCCGAGACGGCGGGCCGTCTCGCCGTTGCAGAGCTCCTCGGTGCCGAGGCAGGCGAAGTCGACGCCCGCCTTCTTCAGGAGCCGGGCAAAGGCCTGCGTCGTCTTCTTGTTCCGGTCGTCGAAGGAGCCGGCGCAGCCGACGTAGTAGAGGTACTCGGCGTCGGGCTTGTCGGCGAGCGTCGGGATGTCGAGCCCCTCGGCCCAAGCGAAACGCTTCTCGGCACCGATGCCCCACGGGTTCGACTGTGTCTCCATGCCCTTGAACGTCCGCGTGAGCTCCGCGGGGAAGCGGGCTTCCTCCTGCACCAGGTGGCGGCGCATGTCGACGATCTTGTCGACGTACTCGATCATGACCGGGCACGACTCCTCGCACGCCCGGCACACGTTGCAGGCCCACAGCACCTCGTCCGTGATGACCGGTCCGACGACGTTCTCCCCCACCACCGCGGGCTCCGCGCCGTCGCCGTTGGTCGGGCGGGCGACGCGCTTGGCAATGACCTCGTCCTGGTGCTGGTAGAGGTAGTCACGGAGGTCGAGGAGGAGCTGGCGCGGCGCCAGGGGCTTGCCGGTCGCCGTCGCGGGGCACTGCGAGGAGCAGCGCCCGCATTCGGTGCAGGTGAACATGTCGAGCACCTGCTTCCAGGTGAAGTGGTCGATGTGCGAGCTGCCGAACCGGGTGGCGTTCTCGAGATCCTGCTTGGCGAGGGCGCCGGTCGGCTCGAGCTTCTTGAAGAAGACGTTCGGCACCGACGTGATGATGTGGAAGTGCTTGGAAAGCGGCAGGAGGTTCAGGAACGCGAGGACGACGAGGTTGTGGACCCACCAGGCGACGTTGCTCACCCCGGCGGCCACGCCCGGGCCGGCCGGGGCGAGGAGCCGCCCGGCCAGCCGTGAGAATGGCTCCCACGCGGCCTCGCCCATGACCCCGGGATCTCCGGCGTGTACCACGATCCGCCCACCGTCGTAGAGGAGCCCGGTCGTCATGATGGTCCCGATCAAGCCCAGGATGAGGTACGCTTCCCAGTGGGAGTGGCCGCGCAGTCGGTTTTCGGCCGGGGAGAAGCCGAACAAGCGCGGCGGTCGTGTCCCGAGCCAGCGGACGAAGGCCACGCCGATCGAGACGAGCACGGTGACCTCCATGAGGTCGCGGAGGAGCATGTACGGACCGCCCAGGAGGTGGGGGCTCAGGCCCGGGAGGTAGAAGTGGTCGCTGTACGCACGACCGAACATCGTGGTGATCTGGAGACCGAGGATGACGAAGCCCCAGAAGATGAAGAAGTGCATCCAGCCGGCACTCGTCTCCTTCACGCTCGCCACCGCGGGACGAACGAACTTCTCCTGGCCGAACGCGTAGATGACGACCGCCTTGAGGCGTTCAGGAATCCGGTCGAACAACGCTGCCGGGGCCGCGGCGCGCAGCAGGTTGAACCGGCCCCAAAGCTGTCGGAAAAAGAGCCCGAGCGCCGCGAGGAGGCAGAGGCTGAAGGCGATCGCGGTCACCATAGGGGTTCCGCTTAGTCCACGCTCCGCGACCATGCAACCGCGTCCTCTCTGCCACGTGGCCGTGGCCCTCGCGCTCCTCGCCGCCTGCGGCCGCGGCGCCCCGGTCGCCCGGATCCACGCGAGCGGCGGGGAGGTCGAGGTGACGCTCGAGGTCGCGGCGACGCCGGAGGCGCAGCAGCGCGGGCTCATGTATCGCACCTCGCTCGCCGACGACCACGGCATGCTCTTCGTCTTCCCGGCCGACGCCAACCACGCGTTCTGGATGAAGAACACGCTCATCCCCCTCGACATGCTCTTCATCGCCGCCGACGGCCGGGTCGCCGGCATTCACGCGAACGCCACGCCGCTCTCGACGGTGTCCATCGCGGTCGCACAGCCTTCGCGGTACGTGCTCGAAGTCCCGGGGGGCTTCGCGCAGCGCCGCGGCATCGTGCCCGGCGACCGGGTGGAGCTCATCGGCGTCGGCGCCGTGCCTTGAATTTCGGGTACGTGCATACTAAGGAACGCGCTCCCCGCCGGAGAACGCAAGTCCATGGCAATCAAGGAGAATCTCGAC
>VBLA01000129.1 GCA_005879245.1 Deltaproteobacteria bacterium | reverse complement strand
CACGCCTACCTGGACGACGCGAAGACGCTCGCCGCGCGCCATCGCCTGCCGATCCGGGGCCTGCACACCCACATCGGCTCGGGGGCCGATCCCGCCGTCTGGACCCGCGTCGCACACCTCGTGCTCGAGATCGTGGAGCGGCTACCCGACGTAACCACGGTGAGCCTCGGCGGCGGCTTCAAGGTTGCCCGCGTTCCCGGCGAGGAGGCGACGGATATCGTCGCCATCGGCTCGCTGGTGAAGGAGGCGTTCATCGCCTTCCAGCGACAGACCGGCCGCGCGCTCCGTCTCGAGATCGAGCCCGGCACGTACCTCGTCGCCAACGCCGGGGCCGTCGTCGCCAGCTGCATCGACGTGGTCGACACCGGACCGGACGGGTACCTCTTCGCCAAGCTCGACGCCGGCATGACCGAGGTGACCCGCCCGTCGCTCTACGGCGCCCAGCATCCGATCACCGTCGTCGCCGCCGAGCGGCCGCGCGCGCGGGTGGTGTTCGTTGGGCCGTGCTGCGAGTCGGGCGACGTGCTCACGCCCGCGCCCGGCGATCCCGAGGCGCTCGCGCCACGGGAGGTGCCGCGGCCGGAGATCGGCGACGTCGTCGCGGCGGGAGGTGCCGGGGCCTACTGCGCCGCCATGAGCACCACCAACTACAACTCGTATCCGCAGGCGCCGGAAGTGCTCCGCGAGCTCGACGGGAGTCTCCGCCTCGTGCGGCGGCGGCAGTCCCTCGACGAGATGCTCGCGAACGAAGGGGAATAGGGGAGTCCCGTGCGCCTCACGGCGCGCCGCTCGGCGGTGCGGCGGCAGCACGGTACTGGACACTGACGGGCCCCGCCGGCGCACTCTCGTACCCGTCGAGCGTGATCGCCAGGACGCGGTAGAGGTAGCGGCCGCCGGGGACGACGTCGTGGTCGACCCACTCGATGTGTCGCTCCTTGCGGAAGCGCGTCTGATCGTCGAGGTCGAACCGGCCGACGTGAACGAACGTCGGCCGAGCGGCCTCCGCGGGGGCCCGGTCGATCACGAAGTGATCGAGGTCGTTCATGCGCTGCCCGCCGCTGTAGCGGAGCGGACGTTGCCAGGTGAGGCGGACGCCGTCCGCGACGACGGCGGCCACCAGATCCTCGGCGGGCTCCGGCCGGACCAGCTCGGGTGGGAGCGGCGGGGCCTTCCGCCCGCACGCGGCGAGCACGAGCGCCGCCGTGAGGGCGACCATCCGGGTAGCGGCGCTCACCGTCCGTCTTCTCGTTCGGCGCGCGCGAGCTGACGTTGGACCTCGCGGGGCGCCGTGCCGCCGAGCACGCGGCGGCGGGCGACCGAGCGGGCGGGCGTGAGGCCACGGACGAGCGCCGGCGTCAGGTGCGGCGAGTAGCCGCGGAGGGTTGGCGCATCGAGGTCGCGCAGCCCCGTGCCGGTCACGGCGCACCGGCGGACGAGCGCGCCGACGAGTGCATGCGCCCGCCGGAAGGGGATGCCTCGCTCGACCAGCTGATCGGCGAGGTCGGTGGCGAGGAGGAGGCCGTCGGCCGCCGCCGCCATCCGCTCGGTGCGGAAGCGCACGCCGGGTAGCATCGCCGTGAATACCTCCAGGCATTGACGGAGCGTCGCGGCGGCGTCGAACAGCGCGGGCTTGTCCTCCTGCAGATCGCGATTGTAGGCGAGCGGCAGGCCCTTCAGGGTGGTGAGGAGCGCAACCAGCGCCCCCGTCACCCGTCCCGTCTTCCCCCGCACCAGCTCCGCCACGTCGGGGTTCTTCTTCTGTGGCATCATCGAGCTCCCGGTCGCGAAGGCGTCGGGCAGCTCGAGGAAGCCGAACTCGTCCGTCGCCCAGAGGACGAGGTCCTCGGCGAGTCGGGAGAGATGCACCGCGGCGATGGCTGCGGCAGCCAGGAACTCGACCGCCGTATCGCGATCGGCCACCGCGTCGATGCTGTTCTGGCTGACGCGTGCGAAGCCGAGCTCACGCGCCAGGAACTTCCGGTCGAGGGGAAATCCCGCGCCCGCGAGCGCGCCGGCGCCGAGCGGGAGCTCGTCGCCGCGCTGCCGGCAGTCGCGGAAGCGTGTCCGATCACGGGCGAGCATCTCGCGATAGGCGAGCAGGTGGTGGGCGAGGAGGATCGGCTGGGCTCGCTGGAGGTGGGTGTACCCCGGGACGATCGCGTCGCGATGCTGGCGCGCGAGCGCGACGAGGACGCGCTGCAGGCGGGCGAGCGCTGCATCCACCGCGTTGCACTCGGCGCGGAGCCAGAGGCGGAGGTCGAGTGCGACCTGATCGTTGCGGCTCCGTCCGGTGTGGAGCTTGCCGCCGAGCGGGCCGAGCCGCTCGACGAGACGCCGCTCGATCGCCATGTGGATGTCCTCGTCGGAGGCGAGAAAGCGGAAGCGGCCGCGCTCGAGCTCGTGGAGGATGGCCGCCAGCCCGCGCTCGAGCCGGGCGCCCTCTCGCGCCGAGAGCAGCTTGGCCCGCACGAGCGCGCGCACGTGGGCGCGGCTGCCCGCGACGTCGTGGGGATAGAGCACGCGATCGACGGGAAGCGACGTCGTGAAGGCTTCCGCTTCCGGAGCCGCGGGAACGGGGAGACGTCCGGCCCAGGCCTTCGTGCTGCTCGTCGGCGCCCGCGACGGGCGCTTCATCGACCGCGCTCGGCCAGCGCCCGGATGCGGAGCCGAAGTGCCGCGAGCCGGATGAACCCGCCGGCGTCTTCCTGCCGGTAGCCGCCGGCCTCGTCGAAGCTCACCAGACGAGGGTCGTAGAGCGAGCGCGGCGCCCGGCGTCCGACGATGCGGACGCTGCCGCGGTAGAGCCGGAGCCGCGCCGTGCCGGTCACCGCGCGCATCGCCTCGTCGATCGCCGCCTGGAGCATGAAGCGCTCGGGCGCGAACCAGTATCCGTAGTAGACCATCTCCGCGTAGCGTGGCACGAGCCCGTCCCGCAGGTGTGCCACCTCGCGGTCGAGCGTCAGCGACTCGACCGCCTGGAAGGCGGCGCGCAGCACCGTGCCGCCGGGCGTCTCGTACACGCCGCGCGACTTCATGCCGACGTAGCGGTTCTCGACCACGTCCGCCCGGCCGATCCCGTGCGCCCCGGCAACCGTGTTGAGACGCGCGAGCAGCGCCGCCGGCGAGAGGCGCTCGCCGTTGACGGCGACCGGCACACCCGCTTCGAGCTCGACGTCGATCTCCTCGGCCCGGTCGGGTGCGCGCTCGGGCGCGACCGTCAGCTGGAACATGTCCTCGTAGGGCGCCCGCCAGGGATCCTCGAGCACGCCGCCCTCGTAGCTCACGTGGAGGAGGTTCCGATCGGTGGAGTAGGGCTTCTCGGCCGTCACCGTGATCGGGATGCGCTGGGCCTCGGCGTAGGCGATGAGGTCGCGCCGTCCGCGAAACTCCCACTCGCGCCACGGGGCGACGATCCGCAGCTCCGGGGCGAGGGCCGCATACGTGAGCTCGAACCGGACCTGGTCGTTGCCCTTGCCGGTCGCGCCGTGGGCCACGGCGTCGGCGCCTTCCTGGCGCGCGATCTCCACCTGGCGCCGCGCGATGAGCGGACGGGCGATCGAGGTGCCGAGGAGATACTGGTTCTCGTAGATCGCCCCGGCGCGGAGCATCGGGAAGACGTAGTCCTTCGCGAACTCCTCCCGGAGATCCTCGACGATCGCCTTCGTCGCGCCCGTCTGCCGGGCGCGCTCGGAGAGTCCCGCGAGCTCCGCGCCTTGCCCGACGTCGGCACAGAAGGCGATCACCTCGGCGCCGTAGCGCTCGCCCAGCCAGCGCAGGATGACCGAGGTGTCGAGCCCGCCCGAATACGCAAGGACGATCCGCCGGATGGCAGTTTCCGCGGCCATCCGCGTTCACGTAGCACAGGCCCCCCGGGGAACCAACTTCATCGCCGGCTCAAGAATCCCCACCGATCCGCCGAAACACTGACGGCATGCAATCGGCGGCCCCCACGACGAACGTGGAGCGTGCGCTCTGGGTCACGCTCGCAGCCGCGGCCCCCGGGGTCGCGCTCGGCTGGCTCGTCTGGCTCGGCCTCGCGCTATCCGGTGGGCTCCTGGCCGCCCAACTGCTTGGACCGGCCGGCGCGCCGATCGTCCTCTTCGCGGTCGGCTGGGCCGCGGCGCGCCGGGCCCCCGTGCCATTCGGTTGGCTCCGGCGGTACCACCTCGACGATGCGGAAGTGACGGCGTTCGGACCGCGCAGCGCGGTCCGACGGGTGCCCTGGGCGGCCTTCGATCGCCTGACGCAGGAAACCCACGCGCTCCGGCTCGAGGGTCGTGGCTTCGCGTTGAAGGTGCCGCTCGCGTCGCTCGTCCGGGCCGGCGCGTTCGGGTCGGTGCTGGCGCGGGTCGTCCCCGAGCTCGCCGAGGACATGTGGGCGCAGCTCGAAGACGGGGAGGCCGTGCGACTCGTCCCCCCGCTTTCGCCTCCCACGCGGGAGCTCGCCTGGTGGGCCTACCTCCCGCTGCTCCCCGTTTGCCTCGTGGGTGCCGGAAATCTCGGCGTGGCCATCGTGCTCGTCGTTGCGGAGCGGGTGGTGGCGCTCGTCGGGGCGCGTCTGCGGGCCGTGACCCTCCATCGCGGAGGGCTGGGGCTCCGGGGCGGCGCCCGACGTCTGTTCGTGCCCTGGTCGGAAGCCGAGGTGACGAGCGGTCCGCGAGGACTCGTCGTGGGTGCGGTCGACGGTACCTCGGGGTGGATCACGAAGTTGCTCCCCAACTTCTGGGTCGCGGCACCCGTGATCGAGATGAAGGCGCGTTTGGGGCCACATTCGGGCGCGCTGGTGCACTTCCGGGTACGCGTCGCCGACGGCGGGCTCGCGGTCGTGGGCGAGGTCGAGCCGTCGGCATAACATTTCGGGGGGCCCCGTCCGCTGCTCGCGCGCTTCGCGCGCTGCGCTGCTCCGCTGGCCCCCCGAACCCCCCGTCGCCGCACGCTGGCGCGTGCGGCTCCGCTGGAATCGTTCGCGTGCTCTGCGCGCTCGGGACGTGCCGGGCGCGGCGAAGCCGCGCCCGGCAGGGTGGTGCGGGGGGGCGAGGATGCTGAAGAACGGATCGACGTTCGCACGGGGAGCGGGGCGTGGGGTCCTCCCGAGCGCCGCCTGTGAGGTTGCGCCCGCGACGTTCGAGCAAGCTGCCGACGTCCCTCGCGACCGAACCGAAGGCGAGCGGGGGGACCCCACGCCCCGCTCCCCGTCCACGAACGTGTGGGATCCCGTTCTTCCGCTAGTTGAGCAGGTAAGTCATGCGGAACTGGAACTGGTCGCGGTCGCGGAAGACGGCGGGACCTGCTTTGCGTGAACCTTCGATCGCTGCGAACGTTCCGGTCGCGAGCAGGTAGTCGGTGAGCCGGTACGTGGCCGTCGGCTCAAAGATGAATTCGCCGCTCACGTCGAAGAGCATGATGATGCGCGGCTCCAGCCGGCCGTGCATGTAGTCGGTCTGGAACACGATGTTGAAGAAGTGCTCGAACTTCTTCTCGTCCTCGAAGTTCTTCGCGGGGGCCGTCAGGCAGAGGATACTGAACGGCGGCGTCTGGCAGGCGGGATTCCCGGGGATCCGTCCCGCCTCGATCTGGTTCTTCCCCGGCTTGGCGATCCCGTTGAAGCGGAAGTCCTTCTCCCGGCGCGCGGTCACGTTCCACTGGCCGTTCAGCGCCGTAATGAGCGCGATGCTGTTCGTCGGATTGATCCAGCGGGCAAAGAAGAAGCGGTCATAGCCGATCATGTACTTCAGGTAGTCGGCCTTCGGGATGGTGTTGATCTTGTTCCCCGGAGTGGGAACCTGTACCTGCGGATTCAGGTTCACGCTCGGGATGAACGCATCCTGCTTGATGAAGTACTCTGCCTCGGTGCGGATGATGCCCGCCACCTCCGGGCTGTACCAGGTGGCCGCGGCACCGGCGACCGAGGTGAGGCGGCGGTAGAAGGCGGTGATGACGGGACGCGCATACTTGCAGGCCCGACCGGCCGGGGTGTGGCCGCTGCCGGGATTCGGGATGGGATTGCCGGCATTGTCCAGACAGACGGGGGTGCGGAAGCCCCGGTCGTCGATGAGCGTGTTCCCCTGCGGCTGCGTGGTCGCCAGGGTGATGGGCGGCGTGCCCCCGATCAGGAGGGGCACCGGCGCGGTCGGGTAGGTGCGGAAGAACCAGCCCTGCACCGTGTAGTCGCGGAAGAGCACGCTCGTCAGCCTCGCCCCCCAGCGGGTTTCGCTCCACTCGTTCTTGGGTAGGCGATCGACGAGCACCACTTCGAGGGGCAGCGGCTTGATCAGCGGCGCGAGGGCGGGGTTGCGAAGCGGGTCCTGGCCGGGCTGGGAGTAGGGGAAGCCGAAGAAGGCCGGGGTCGTGAGGGGGACGGTCGTGTCGATCGGCGCCGGCACCATGTACATGTCGGCGAAGAGGCTCGAGAGCGGGCCCCACTGGTCGACCAGCCGGATCGTGTTGCGGATGGCCCAGAAGGGAATGCGCGCCTCCTCCAGATCCATGAAGATGCCCGGCACCCCCATCGTCAGGTCGAAGTTGTTGATCACGTCCATGAAAACGATCGCGTCGGCCTCGCCCCAGGCGATCGACTGCCGGCCGATGCGCGTGAACAACCGCCCCTTGCTGAAGTCGAGGTAGAGCTCGTTGATGCGGTTGCGCTTCCCGAGGATGTTGCGCGGATTCTTGTTCTCGTCGTTGAAGCGGGTGGTCTCTCCGTCGATGTCGTCGCTCGACGACTGCCGGCTCCGCGGCACGGCGCGCAGGGCGTCGCGCCACTGGGGGGAGAGGTAGTCGAACATGCCGTCGTAGAAGCCCCACCATCCGAAATGGAATTTGAACTCGTCCGGCGCGATGAGGGAGAACCCCGGGGCCTTCCGCGTCCAGCCGACGTAGTTGGTCAGGTTGGCGTCGAACTCCGGGTTGTAGAAGTTCCGCTGCGAGAAGAGGTCGCCCGGGCTGAAGGTGGGTGGCGACTCGCGCGATGATTCCGTCGCGATGGCGACCTGCGAATACGTCCGCAGGCGCACGTCGAAATTCCGGCTCTGGTCTAGATAGTAAGCGTGTGCTGCGGATCCGGCCCCCAGGACGGCGAGGCCGAGCACCAGCCGACCGAGCGAGCTTCGCATGCGGCGGCGCGTAGCGAAGATGCAAAGCGATTGTCAAGGTGTGACGCTCGCTCGAGAGGCGCTGGAGAAGGGCGAACCGCCGACGGCGCAGCGTGTCGATGACGCCCGCTCCCCGTGCCGGAGGGGCGGGTCTCAGGCATTTCGGGGCCGCCGCGTCCCGTGAATACAGGATGCGATGCCACCGGCCGAGCCTGCCCTCGAGATCGACGACCGGAGCCGGAGCGTGTTCCCGTCCTGCGTCAGGCGAAGGTCGATCGCCCGACTTCTCGCCCAGACGGGCTCGACGGGGACCAGCTCGAACCCCGTTTCCACCGGCATGACGCTGCCGGTCACGAGCGAGGTATGGTCGTCGATCCCGATGCAGAAGGTGGAGATCGGATCGACTCCGGAGGCCCGCCTCGCGGGGGCGGGGAGGAAGGGGTCGAAGTCCACGCTCAACGTGGAGGAGGTCTCGCTTCCGGACGCCAGCGTGATCCGTCCGATGCGCAATCCGTCGTCGCTCACGTGGGCGTGGATCGTCTCGCTCTTCCCCGGGGTCCTCCGGATCAAGACCCGATCGCCCTCCCGCTCCGCGATCTCGTAGTCGACGCGGCGGCCGCCCTGCCGGTAGCTCCACCGCTGCCCGACGGTCATTTCCGCCGGTGCCGCGACCAGGTCGAGCTCGACCCCCCGGGTCCGGACGATGCCCACGGCAAACCCCCGGGTATAGAAGGCCTTCATTCCGACGAGGTCGGCCGTCTCGACGAAGACCGGAATCGGGTACGGAACGTCGTCGATGGTGACCCTGGTGGCCCGAGCCGCCACGGCGCTCGCCGATCGCCACATCACCGGCAACACGTCGGGTGCGTGCCCCTGTGGGTCGGTGAGACCGCCGAACGCCGGGTCGGCCGGAAAGGCCGCGACGAGCTCGAGCACGATCGTCTCCCCCTTGCAGGAGGAGAACCGGAGCAGACTGTGCGGGAGGGCGCCCGCGGTCGTCGGCTCGAACTCGACCGGCGCTTGGTACGTCTCGCGCGTCGGATCGCTCGCGCGCCGCTCCCGGACGACGTCTTCCTCGTTGATGTGGTCGACCTGGCTCATGTCGTGGCGAGTTAGGATCGCGCGGATGTGGGGCCCTCGGGCACTCCGCCGGGCGATGAACGCCTCGACGGCCTCGTACTCCGGATGGCCGGAGCAGAAGGCGATGACGTGCTCCGTCTCGTACCGGAAGTCGATCGCGAAGGGCTGAACGAAGACCACGGCGTGCGCGCGTCAGGCCGCGCCGAGCAGCCAGACCATGATCGCCTTCTGGACATGGAGGCGATTCTCGGCCTGGTCGAAGACGACCGACCGCGGTCCGTCGATCACGGCATCGGTGATCTCCTCGCCACGATGCGCCGGAAGGCAATGCATGACGAGCACGCCCGGGCCCGCGAGCGCAACGAGTCGCTCGTTCACCTGATAGGGCCGGAAGGCTTGGTGACGGGCCTTGGCTTCGGCCTCCTGCCCCATGCTCGTCCAGACGTCGGTATAGATCACGTCCGCGCCACGGGCGGCGGTCTCGGGGTCGTGTGTCACGCTCATGCACGGTCCGGCTTCGGCCACGCTCTTCGCATCCGGCTCGTAGCCGGGCGGGCAGGCCAGCACCAGCTCGAAGCCGAGGCGGGCGGCCGCATCCATCCACGAATGGACGACGTTGTTGCCGTCGCCGATGAAGGCGACGCGGAGGCCGGCGAGCTTCCCCCGGCGCTCGAGCAGCGTGAAGCAGTCGGAGAGGACCTGGCAGGGGTGATGGAGATCGGAGAGCCCGTTGATGGTGGGGACGCGGGCTCCCGCCGCGAGGTCGACGACGCTCTGATGGAGGAAGGTCCGCGCCATGATGAGATCGACCCAG